>NZ_DDBA01000034.1:0-82569 GCF_002333005.1 Empedobacter sp. UBA2044 | reverse complement strand
TTAACAAGGGGAAGATTACACTGTTACTAAAGAAATTGATGACTACGGAAAAGTTACTATCATTGTCACGCAAGAAATGATTGATGAAGCAAAATCGTATATCAAATCCAAAAATTATCCAAAACCAGTTTCTCCAGTAATGCATTACTTAAACTCATTTAATGTAAATATTTACAAAGACAAATTAAAACTTTCTGGGAAAACAGGTGAAGGTGCTAGTATTGTAACAAATACGAACGGAACGTTTTTAACTGTTGAAACTGCAAAATGGGCAAATGCTGTTGCTTACGAAACTTACAATGAAGAAGACGAATTAATTTCTGTTTCTGTTTTAGGTACAGGAGATGTTACGTTTAAAAATACATTTGTAGATTTCCCAGTCAATGCTAAAAAAGTATATGCTGTTGGTTTCGATGGCGCTAAAATACTAGTTTATCCAACTAATTTATCTACTAACGAAAGTATCAAATCTACGGATTTTAATATTGTTCCAAATCCAATCAAAAATGACTCAAACATTAAGATTACACTTAACAATTCAAAAGGACAATACAATTTAAGTGTAATTGACATCAATGGAAAAGTCATCACAAATTCGATTGGAAATATAGATGAATTGAATAAAACTATCAATTCAAAATTCAAATCATTACCAAAAGGTATCTATATTGTTACATTGAAAAATGAAACTTCAAATTACACGAAAAAGATTATTAAAGAATAGTTTAACACGTATAATTCATAAACAAAAAACTCCCGCAAATGCGGGAGTTTTTACTACTATATAAAAGATAATTATTTCGCTTTATACTTCGCGATTCCATCTTGTAACCATTTTAGGTAAACTTCTACATCAAGTTCAGCTTCTAAAGGTTTAGAAAAACGATTCAAATCTTTATCAACCAAAATATAATAAGGTTGAGCATTTGCATTGAAATGTTCAATCTCGAAAGAAGTCCATTTGTTACCAACTGTTTTCAAATTACGATCTAACGCTTTCGAAAATACTTTTTGATCTTCTGGTAATTCTTTTGCTTCGTCAACATATAACGAAACTAAAACAACATCTTCAGCCAAAATTTTCTTCACACGCTCATCGCTCCAAACACGTTCTTCAACTTTACGGCAATTTGCACACGCATGCCCTGTGAAATCTAACAACATTGGTTTTCCAACTTTCGTTGCGTAAGCTGCTGCTTGATCAAAATCTTTGAATGCAGGAATTCCATGAGGTCCAGCAACCATATTTGGATCATCAAATTTAGCTGTTGCTTGTCCACCTCCTACACCTTCGTGGAAACCTCGTGGCGCTTCAGAATAGGTCATTGGAGGTGTTAAACCACTTAATAGTTTTAATGGTCCACCCCATAAACCTGGAATCATGTAAATCGCAAATGATATCGAAACCAATGCAAATAACATTCTCGGAACACCAATTGTTTGCACAGGTGAGTCTAATTCTAATCTAAATTTACCTAAAAGATATAATCCTAAGAAGATAAAAATTGCAATCCAAAATGCTAAGAAAATTTCTCTTGGTAACCAATTCATTTGCCAAACTAAATCTGCGTTTGATAAGAACTTCAAGGCAAAAGCTAATTCAATAAATCCTAAAGAAACTTTGATTGTATTTAACCATCCACCAGATTTTGGCATTGAATTTAACCAACCAGGGAACATCGCAAACAATGTAAATGGAATCGCTAATGCTAAAGAGAAGCCAAACATTCCTACGATTAATGAATAATAGTTTCCTCCTTGCGTCGCTTGAACTAATAACGAACCAATAATTGGTCCTGTACAAGAGAAAGACACTAATGCTAATGTGAATGCCATAAAGAAGATTCCAATTAATCCGCCTTTATCAGCACCTTTATCAGCTGCATTTACCCATTTACTTGGTAATGTCAATTCGAAAGCTCCAAAAAATGAAATAGCAAATACAATGAAAATTGCAAAGAATGCTAAATTCACCCACGGATTTGTTGACATTTCATTTAGGACTGATGGTCCAAAAATAACTGTCGCCAATAAACCTAATGCAACATAAATAACAATGATTGATAATCCATAAATAAAGGCTTTTCCAACTCCTTCTCCTTTCGATTTACTTTGTTTTGTAAACATACTTACTGTCAAAGGAATCATTGGGAAAATACAAGGCATTAATAGCGCTGCTAATCCTCCTAAAAATCCTAAAGAAAAGATTTTCAATAAACCATTATCTTTCTTTTCGTTATCTGCTAATAAAGAATCATCAACTTTTTTGATTGTATCTTGTGTTGCTGCAACAACTGCTGTAGAATCTTCTTGAACAGAATCCTGCGTAATTTCATTTACTGCAACAGTATCTTTTGCTTCTGTAGCATCTGCTGGCTTTGCCTCTTCTTTCGTCTCTTCAACTTTTGCGGAAGGCGTTAATTTTATCGTTCCGCTTGTTTCATCTGGTGGCAAACAACGTTCGGCATCACACATTTGAAATTCTATTGTGTACGATACATTTACAGGTTTATCACCCGAAACTTTCACTTTTTGAACAAATTTTACTTGATTTTCGTAATATTTTTCATCTTGTTCAAAAATTTGGCTGTATTTATCTATACGTTTTCCAACTTCGCGCGTACCTCCAATCAATTTTGCATTTGCAGCTGGTTTAAATGATGCACTTGCTGGAATTCCAATTCCTCCATCAGGATGTTTCATTGAATAAAGGTGCCAACCTCTATCAATTTTTCCTGTTACCTCGATTTCAAACTCATTCTGTCCAACCTCCTTCACCGAACTCGACCATTTTGCAGGACTAAATAACTGTGCGTTGACTAAAATTGGAAACAAAAAAAGTATCCAAAGTTTCTTTAACATACTGTAATGTTTAAAAAGTTTTTACTTGTTTCTGTCGTTTTGAAACGTTCATCCAAACGATGATTTACCACCCAAATAATTTGATCTTTTTGGTCACAAAGCAACCAAACCTTCTCTTTTTCTAACTTAGAAAGTTTCAAATCTTTCATAAACTTACTCAACAATTTTTTTTGACCTTTCATTCCAATTGGATAAAAGAAATCTCCCTCTTTCACTTTTCTAAGTTTAAGCGGAAACAAAATTGATGTAAAGTCTACTATTTCAGTAGCGTTTTCGTGTGGATTTATCGATTTCACGAACTTCAAATTTAACGAATTGATTTCAATTAACTCATCAAAAATCGTTAATTCATCTTCATTTTCTTCTTCTATTTTTTGCAACAACAAATTTTCTCGATTTTTAATTAATCGATAAGTTGCTGATTTTATTTCACTTCCCGTTTCTGCATCCAAAAATTTTAAAATTTCTTTGCTCGACGAAAATCCATATTTTTCGAACAAATAATGTAAAAATGTTTCTAATGGTTGAAGTTTTTTTAATGCTGAAATTTCAATTTCAATCGGATTATCTCCTGAGAATAAATCACTTCTAACTTCTCCAACTTTATTTTGTACAATTTGATAATTATCATTGATATGATTTAAACTTGACAAAAAATTCTCATCAAATTGCGGATGAAGCTCTTTTAGAATTGGTGTAATGTGATGACGAATCTTATTTCTAGTATAATCATCCGTCGCATTCGTATAATCTTCTCGCCAATTTATTTCATTTGATTTTGCATATTCCAACAAATCATTTTTTGTAAAATTTAAAAGTGGACGAAAGATTTTTCCATTATCAATTTGCATTCCAACCAAACCTTTCAAACCTGTTCCACGAGAAAGATTAATCAAAAAAGTTTCAATATTATCATCCAAATGATGAGCTGTCACCAAAACATCCAAACAATTTTGTTGTTGAACTTGCTCAAACCACTCATAACGCAAATTTCGGCAAGCCATTTCTACCGAATAATTTCCTACTTTCTGATAAGCCGCAACATCAAAACGAGTCGAATGAAACGGTATATTATATTTTCCACAATATTCTCTCACAAACAATTCATCGCCATTTGCGTCTTCTTCACGCAACTGAAAATTACAATGTGCCACCTGAAAATTTGCAGCTGTTTGACGGAATAAATCTAACAAAACCATACTATCAATCCCTCCACTAATCGCCAATAAATAACGATGCGTAGAAAAAGAACGTTGTTCTAAAAGTTCTTTAAACTCTTGTTGTATATATCTATTTTTCATGAAATACAAATGTTCGAAATTAGGAAGAATTCTCGAAAAAGAGTTATACTTTTTTTCTTCATTCTTATAAAATTTTACAATAAAAAAGCCTGAAAAACTCAGGCTAAAGATTTATTTTAAACTTTCTAAAGATTTATTTTCAAGAATTTCTAAAGTCGAATCTCTCAATTCAACCATCACCTTATTCAATGTACAAATGCCTTCGTTAGGGCAATCATCACATTTTTCGTAGTAATTTTTACTTACACAAGGTAAAAGCGCGATTGGTCCTTCTAAAACACGAATCAAAGATGCTAAACTAATATCTTTCGCATCACGTGCCAAATAATATCCACCACCTTTTCCTTGTTTCGAATTGACAAAGCCTAACTTTTTTAAATCCAATAAAATAGCCTCCAAGAATTTTTTCGGAATAACTTCTGTTTCAGAAATTTGTCCGATTAAAACTGGTTTGTTACTTTCTTGTCTGGCCAAATGAGCCATTGCTTTTAGTCCGTATTTTGTCTTTTTTGATAACAATTCTATAAGATTTAACTACAAAAATAACGTTGATTGTTGTATAAAACAAATATAAAATTAAATCGTTGAACCGAGATTTAAAAATATTTCATCAAAAAATCAATTACCTTTTGAGTTGTAGAATTATAGGGATAATTGAGAAATTTTGAAGGTGATAAAAACCAATTGACTTTTAAAATCGGTTTCATATGTGAAAAACTCTTTCTAAATATATTTTTCGCTAATAAACAGTAAGATGACGAATATTTGCTTTATTCTTACATTGCTTATCATAAATCTCATCTATTTTCGTTTTAAAATCTGGCACATGAAAAATTTTGAACGTTAATTTAACACTATTTTAAGTATTTTTAATCCCAAAAAGCAACAAATGAAAAATAATCTTACTTTGATTGACAAATTAAATCACATCAAAAATTTATTTATTATTGGTAAAAGTGATGGTAATTTGAATGAAAAAGAGATTCAAATTATCTCTGATATTGCCAAATTTCATGAGCTTTCTGCCAAAGATATAAGTTATATTTTGAACGAGAACACGAAGTTTGATTTTACGTTGCCAAAAACCTTTACTGATCGACTTTCTTTGTTGTACGACGCTGTTTTGTTAATGGTTGTTGATTTGAATATTCATCAAAATGAAAAAGCAATTTGTATTGATTTAGCTAAAAAATTTGAATTTAATCCTCAAATTATTGATGAATTAATCGAAGATATTTTGAGTTATATTTTAGAAGGAAAAGAATGCGATGAAGTGATGGAATATTTGCTTAAATACTCGCATCCAAAGCAAAATTTGAATTAAATTTTTATTGAAAAAGTTGATAAATCGTTAACAAAGAAATCACACTCGTCACTCCTCCTATTACATAGTTGATATTCTTTAAAATAAACGAATCTTCTTCTGATTTTGAATTAAAAAATTTCAGATACAGACCAAAAATAATCATCGAACCAATAACGACTCCTAAAGCAAAAACTGAGCTATTTGGTTGTCCAAAAACATTAACATTATACGAAATCAACGTTGCGCTTAAAAATACATAAAAAGGTATTGGAAAAACATTTATGGCAGATAACAATAACCCATAGATGAATTTATTTTTCTGTTTTACATTACCTTGTTGTTTTAGCTTTTTATTCTTATTTTTTTGATCTTGTTTCTTTGCAAAAAAGAGAAAATAAATCGTAATAATTACAAAAACAGCTAATCCAACTTCCCTAAAAATTTTAGTAACTTCTTCATTAAAATCAATAAATTTTGCCAGAAAAATTGCCAAATAAACCTGAATTGCAATCGTAATCACTGTTCCAGACATAAAACTATATGCACTTTTAGTTCCTTCTTGTTTCCCAATTTTTACCACCGTCATATTCAACAATCCAGGAATGGATGATCCAATAAAAGCTGTGAAAACTCCGATTAAAAGTAGTTCTAAATACTGCATTAATTCTTTTTAAAAAGGTTTGCAAATTTAGACAAACTTGTTGGAGAAACCTATTGAAGTAATATGAATCATTTAAAAAAATATTACTTAAACATCCATATTAACGCTGATTTTATTGAAGAATTGAAAATTGTGAAATGATTTTGCGAAGGATCATGTAAATAATTCCAATTTGATTTCAAGTTATCTTTTTCGCGTAATTTTTCTACAAATTGATCTGTAAACTTTGAAATTGAAATAGTTTTAGAACTTGAAATCCAAATCTTTTTATTTTCTAATAGATTAAAATCAAATTTTTTACAATAAGAGTCAAACAATTCGTGGTTATTCCACCAAAGCGAAGGATCAATTGCGATATAAGAATCAAAATAATGCGAAAAATAAAACAATATATCCATTACCAATAATCCGCCTAAAGACTCACCAACAATAGTTTTCGAATTATTTGTATAGTAATTTTTCGAAATATAAGGAAGTAATTCTAATACAATAAATTTCTCAAAATATTCTGCATTTCCATATTCTGGAACCCATTTTTTATCTTTTGCAATGTATGTATTTCTTGTAAAATCTAAATTTCGATTAATATTTTCAATTCCTACAATCATCAATGGTTGAATATGATTTGATATAATTAACTCATCAATTAGTTTTGATATTTGCTTAAATTTTTCATTAATTCCGCCATCTAATAAATACAAAACAGGCAAACTTTCATTTATAAAACGCTCTGGTATCCAAACAAAAATATTTCTTTCTTGGTTTAAAAAATCAGAATACAACTTTTTCTTTTTGTAATTTAATTCGCTTGACATTTATACTTTTTTGAGGCTTTATTAAAGTTAATCGAAAAAAATCAATAAAAAAACCACTCCAAAATTTGGAGTGGTTTTTCATATATTTTAAAAATTAAATTAAAATTACAAAGCTTGTAACTGCTCTTCAATTTGAGCAATTTTAGATAATGCATCAGCCTCTTTTTTACGTTCTGCATTAATCACTTGTTCTGGCGCACCAGCAACAAATTTTTCGTTTGATAATTTTTTACGAACCGAGTTTAAGAAACCTTGGTTGTAATCCAACTCTTTTTGTAATTTCTCACGCTCAGCTTCAATATCGATATTATCAGACATCGGAACCATAAATTCTAACGTACCAACACGGAAAGCAAAACCTTTTTCTGGTTTATCACCTGTATTGAAATTAGAAACATTTCCTAATTTAGAGAACACATCTACATAAATTTCATTCGCAGCTTGAGCATCAGCAAAAACTTCTAATGCTTCTTTTGGTGACATTCCTTTTTCTGAACGTAATCCACGAATAGCAGTTGTTGCTTCTTTTGTATTTTCAAAATTCTTGATAATCTCTTCATTGAAAGATGTTACTTCAGGATATTTAGAAATAATTAAGGCTTCGTTTTCTGTTCTTTCAGCAATTAAATGCCAAATTTCTTCTGTTAAGAAAGGCATAAATGGATGTAAAACTTTCAATACATTTTCTAAATAAGAAATTGTTGCTGCATAAGTTTTTGCATCAATTGGCTCACCAAAAGTAGGTTTAATTGCTTCTAAGTACCAAGAACAGAAATCATCCCAAATCAATTTATAAATTGCCATCAATGAATCAGATAAACGATATTGATCGTAATTATGTTCGATATCTGCTAATGCTTGTTGGAATTTATTTTCGAACCATTCAACCGCTTTTGTTTGAGCAGAAGTTTGTTCTAAATCTTCTTTCACTTCCCAACCTTTTATTAGACGGAAAGCATTCCAAATTTTATTCGCAAAATTACGTCCTTGTAGACACAAATCAACATCGAAAGGTAAATCGTTCCCAGCAGGCGCTGTTAGCAACATTCCCATACGCGTAGCATCTGCACCATATTCGTTCATCAATTCGATTGGATCTGGTGAATTCCCTAACGATTTTGACATTTTACGCCCTTGTTTATCACGAACAATTCCTGTGAAATATACATTTTCGAAAGGTAATTCGTTACGATACTCATATCCAGCCACAATCATACGCGCAACCCAAAAGAAAATAATATCTGGACCAGTTACTAAATCTTGTGTTGGATAATAATAATTGATTTCTTCATTTTCTGGCTCATTGATTCCGTTGAAAACAGAAATTGGCCATAACCAAGAAGAAAACCAAGTATCTAACGCATCTTCGTCTTGACGTAAATCTTCGATTGTTAATGTAACATTTCCTGTTTTTTCCTGTGCTAATGGTAAAGCTTCTTCTTTTGTTAGAGCAACAACGAAATCTTCGTTTCCATCACCATAGAAAAATGCAGGAATTTGGTGTCCCCACCATAATTGACGAGAAATGTTCCAATCTGTTACATTTTCCATCCAATTACGATATGTATTTTTAAATTTCGCAGGATGAAATTTAATCGTATCATTCATTACATTTTCTAAAGCTGGTTTAGCTAAATCTGTCATTTTCAAGAACCATTGATTTGAAATTTTAGGCTCAATCACCGCTCCTGTTCTTTCAGATGTACCAACTTTATTATTATAATTTTCTACTTTTTCAAGTAAACCTTTTTCTTCTAATTCTTTCTCGATTTCATTACGCGCTTTGAAACGATCTAATCCAGCATAATTTAATCCTAAATCATTTAATTTCGCATCATCCGTAAAAATATCAATAAAATCTAAATTATGTTTTTTACCTAATTCGTAATCGTTCACATCGTGTGCAGGCGTAACTTTAAGACATCCTGTACCAAATTCGATGTCAACATATTCGTCTTCGATAATATTTACTTTACGACCAACGATTGGAACAATAACTTGTTTTCCTTTCAACCATTCATATCGCTCGTCATTTGGATTGATACAAACTGCAGAGTCACCAAAAATTGTTTCAGGACGAGTTGTCGCCACAACAATATATTGATCAGTTCCGTCAACTTGATATTTTAAATGATATAATTTTCCATTTTTATCAACATGAATAACTTCTTCGTCAGAAATATTTGTCTTTGCTTCCGGATCCCAATTTACCATACGGTATCCACGGTAAATTAATCCTTTGTTATATAAATCAACAAAAACACGTTGAACAGATTCAGATAAATCTGGATCCATCGTAAATTTCGTACGATCCCAATCGCAAGAAGCTCCTAACTTTTTTAATTGGTCTAAAATAATTCCACCATGTTTATGCGTCCAATCCCAAGCGTGATTTAAAAATTCTTCACGACCGATATCAAATTTAGAAACACCTTCCTCTTTTAACTTCGCAACAACTTTCGCTTCAGTAGCAATTGAAGCATGGTCTGTACCTGGTACCCAACAAGCGTTAAATCCACGCATACGCGCACGACGAATTAAAACGTCCTGAATCGTATTATTTAACATATGTCCCATGTGCAAGACACCTGTTACATTTGGTGGTGGAATGACGATTGTGTAAGCTTTTCTTTCATCTGGAGTAGATTTAAAATACTTCTTCTCCATCCAGTATTCATACCATTTTCCTTCAACTTCCGTTGGCGTATATTTAGATGCGATTTCCATTATTTATATATGACTTAAAATAAATTTGGGCAAATTTACACAATCTGCCCAACATTTCTAAGATATTATATAATTTGTTTATTTATTCAATAAATCAATAAGTTTAATTAAATCTTGTTCTTTTTTTATGCTAAGTTTATTTGTACTTACAATTTGATTTACGTCTTTATCTGTAAAATCTTTAAATTTTTTAGTTGAATTTGGAACATTATACATTTTATCACTATAACCAATCAATAATTTCTCTTGTTTAAAATAATTTCTCTTATTAGAAGCATTTAAACCACCAGCACCAAGACCATCTACTCCATCATTAGATAATTTTCTATAAAGTACAATTTTTCGATCTAAAGGTGATAATACTTGTAAATATCTTGATGTTAATGTACCCCCATCAATATAACTTACATACTTAAGAATTTTACCATCATCGAATCTAATAGTCTGGTTTGATAATTTATTCATTTTATATAAATATCCATCTCTTAAAAACTCTAAATCGTCTAGTAATGCATTATATCTAAAATTCTCCTTTTCTTTGAAACCATCTATACTTGCAGGAAGAAAATTAACATTAAAATATTCATCTTTATTAGTAACTCCTTCTGTATATTTCTGTTGTTTTACTTCTGCAACAATAGTTTGTAGATTATATTCATTAACAGTAGCTGTAGAAGACATTTGTGCATTAGTAAAATTGTAAACTAGAAGCATTATTGTAACAATTATTCTTTTCATATTAATATATATTAATTATTTTAGTACTAAAATACAAAAAAAGGTAGACTTTTTGTATTATTTATTTTAACTTTGGTTACAAATTAATTATCGTCATGAAAAAATTAATGTTTTTAGGTGCTTTTGCTTTAGGCGTTACAAGTTTATTTGCTCAAACACTTAGTTTAGAAAAAGAAGAAATTCAATTTGGAAATATAAAGTTGAATACCGAAGTAACAGCTAAGATGAAAGTAACCAACTCAGGTGATAAACCTTTAATTCTTAAAAGCGTTGTTGGTTCTTGTGGATGTACAGTTCCTGAATATCCTACAACACCTATCGAACCAGGAAAATCTGCGGATATTACCGTTAAATATTCAAGTGGTTCTGTGACTGGAGATTTCAATAAATCTGTAACAATCACATCTAACGATCCAGTTTCTTCTCGAAAAATTTTCAGAATAAAAGGAAAAGCGGAATAATTGTAAAGCAAGTTAAATAACTTGCTTTTTTAAGTTAAATAACTTGCTTTTTTCTTTTTATAAATTAAAAACCATTATCTACCTAATAATCTTGAAGTCACATGATTACTAAATATTTCAATTTCATTTGATTTTAGGAACTTAACCTTCATTGTTCCATCAAAATCTTCAACAGAAATGATTTCAATTTCATCATTCAAATGAATATTTTTTGAATTCAAATACTTCAAAAATTCATCAGAAGAACCAATAACAGCGCATATTTCTACTTTATCACCTTCTTTAAATTCGGCCAATTTTTTGTAATTGATAATTTCTATTTTTCCATTTTTATCTGGAATTGGAGAACCATGCGGATCTAATTTAGGAAAATTCAATAATTCGTCCATTTTATCGAAAAAAATTGGACTTTGAATATGTTCTATTTGCTCAGCAATTTCATGAACTTGTTCCCAACCAAATCCCATTTTATCTACCAAAAACATCTCTGTTAATCGGTGTTTTCTTACAATCAAAGAAGCTTTCAGAATTCCTTTATCAGATAACCGAAGTGGTTTATACGATTCATAAATCACCAATTCTTTTTCAGCTAATTTTTTCATCATACTGTTTACAGTAGGCATTTTTATTTCCAAATGCTTACTCAAATCCTTCACATTCACTTCTCCTTTCCCATTTTCAGAAAGATGAAATAATGCTTTTAGGTAATTTTCTTCGACCAATGAATTCATGGAAACAAATATAGTTGAAAATTAAGTAAAATTTAAAAATTCATTTTTAATAATATTTTTGTTAGATTTGTCTAACTTTTTAATTTGATTATAAATTTTACTTAACATGAAAACAACATTTTATTTATTCATCACCTTAACCTCCATTCTATCAAATGCTCAGGAACAAAAAGATTCTATTTATATGGAAGATTCTTCAGAAAATTTAGATGAGATTGTAATTACAGGAACAATGAAAGCTGTAAGAAAATCTGATAGTCCAGTTCCAATTGAAATCTATACACCAAAGTTTTTTCAAAAAAATCCAACACCTTCATTATTTGACGCTGTACAATTAATAAATGGTGTTCAACCACAACTAAACTGTAATGTTTGTAACACAGGTGATATTCATATTAACGGAATGGAAGGTCCATATACCATGATTTTAATTGACGGAATGCCAATTGTTTCTTCTTTATCTACTGTTTATGGTTTGAGCGGAATTCCGAACTCTTTGGTAGAACGAATAGAAGTTGTAAAAGGACCAGCATCTTCCCTTTATGGAACAGAAGCCATGGGTGGTATAATTAATGTAATTACGAAATCTCCTAAATCTGCTCCAAAATTATCTTTGGATGCTTTTACAACTTCTTGGTTGGAAACCAATCTTGATGGTGGATACAAATACAATTTAGGAGAAAAGGTAAATAGTTTATTTGGTTTTAATTACTTTAAATATGGTAATAAGAAAGATAAAAATAACGACGGTTTTACGGATGTAACGTTACAAGATCGCATCACGTTATTCAATAAATTTGATTTTGAACGTCAAAAAAATAGAACAGCATCAGTTGCTTTACGTTATTTATACGAAGATAGATGGGGAGGTCAAATGAATTGGAAAAGAAAACTACACAGAGGAAGTGACGAAGTTTATGCCGAAAGTATTATGACAAATCGTTTTGAAGCGATAGGAATGTATCAATTACCTATAAAAGAAAAAATAATGACTCAATTTTCTTATAATTTTCATCAACAGAATTCATTTTATGGTCCAGAATCTTATCAAGGAAAACAACAAGTTATTTTTGCTCAAGCTTATTGGGATAAGATAATTGGACAACATAGCTTACTTTTAGGATCTTCATTTAAATATACTTATTATGATGATAACACAAGAGGTACTGGAGAATATGATGAGGATAATAATCTAATCAAGAATAACCCAATGAATACACAGATTCCTGGTATTTTTGTACAAGACGAATGGACATTAAATTCTGAAAACAAATTATTACTTGGTTATCGATTTGATTATGATAAAACACATAAAGGAATACATTCTCCAAGAATTGCATACAAATTTTCACCTTCATCTCATCATACTTTAAGAGCAAGTTTTGGTACGGGATTTCGTGTTGTGAATGTCTTCACAGAAGATCATCGTGCATTAACTGGAGCTAGACAAGTAGTTTTTGAAAATGAATTAAAACCTGAAAAATCATATAATGGAAATATTAATTATGTATTCAAACTACCAACTTCTTTCACCGCTTTAAACTTTGATTTTACAACATTCTATTCTTATTTCACAAACAAAATTATTGCTGATACAGATACTGACGAAACAAAGATTATCTATGACAATTTAGATGGACACGCAATATCTCAAGGAGTTTCTTTAAACATAGATGCAACATTTGACTTTCCTCTAAAAATAATGCTTGGCGCAACCTATATGGATGTATACAAAAAAGAAGATGGAGAAAAAGAAGTTCAATATCATGCACCAAAATGGTCTGGAAATTTCTTAGCAAGTTATACATTCAAAAAAGGTTTTACTGTTGATTTAACCGCCAATTATAATGACAAAATGAAATTACCTCAAGTAGAAAATGATTATCGACCAGAATATTCAAAACCAACTGTTATTGCAAATATTCAATTAAGTAAATCATTTAAGAATAATATTGAAATCTATGGTGGAATCAAAAATATTTTTAATGTTTTACCAAAAGGCGATGTTATTGCTCGTTGGTGGGACCCATTCGGAGAACCTGGAAATGGCGTTACTCCTCCTAAAGGAAGAAACGATGTTATTTTTGAACCAAATGATTACAGCTATACACCTATGCAGGGAACAAGAGGTTTTATAGGTGTTCGATACAATTTACGTTAATGAAAATCTGGTACTTCATATTCATTTTATCATCATTGAATCTCCAAGCACAGATTTCATTAGAAAAATTTAATTCAATTTCTAATGAAAATCCTAAACCAATTCTACTTTATTTTTCGACAAATTGGTGTAGTTACTGTATGATTCAAAAGAAACAATTAAAAAAGGATAAAGAATTACTTCAAATTCTAAATAATGACATTTATTTTATTGAATTTGAAGCAGAAACAAATGAATCTATTATCTTTTTAAACAAAAAATATGAACCTAAATCGAATAAAAAAACTCACCTATTTTTAGAAGAATTCATTGATAAAAATGAACAAATTAGTTATCCATATTGGGTTTTAATCTCAAAAGATTATAAAATTGAAATGACTTATACTGGATTAATTAAAAATAAACCCCTAAAACTTTTATTGGAAAAGTATTTACAAAAACCTTAATTTTTAGATTTACAAAAAAGCCTCAATTAATATTGAGGCTTTTTAATCACAAAAATTTACTCAAACGCAATTATCGAAAGTTTTGGATTTTCAATAGTCTCTTTTTGTTTGAGCTTTTCTATATCAATCACACCAACAATATGATTGTAATTTTTACTCTGATAACGTTCTTCTATTTCATCAAAAATATTTGAAACATCATCTGCTTGATTCTCAAAACCGATATAAATTCGCTTCTTTCCTGTTTGATTAAAAACTCCTTCTTCTTTGTTTTCATATTTTCGAATCGAATATTGATAATCATATTTCAACGCAGAAATATCACTCAAAACAGCCGAAGAAGTTGGGAAACGCCCTGCTCCTTTTCCATATAAAAATTGCTCATCTGAAAGCGAACTTCCAATCAAAACTCCATTATATTCGTTATTCACAAGCGCAATTGTTTTATTTAATTCAACAAAAGTTGGCAAAACTGTTGATGTAATTTCACCCGTTTGATGATTAATTTTAGAATTAGCAATCAACTTTATTGTATAATTTTTTTCTTTTGCGTATTTAAAATCTTCAACTTTCAATGAAGTAATTCCTTTTCGAATAACTTGATCAACATCAATCTTTTTACCGAAAGCATGCAACGTAATAATTGCTAATTTACTCGACGCATCAAAACCTTCTACATCAGCCGTTGGATCAGCTTCTGCAAAACCACTTTCTTGCGCTGCTTTTAAGGCATCTTGATACGACTCATTTTCATTCGCCATTTTCGTCAAAATGTAATTTGTTGTCCCATTTACAATTCCAGATACATAATTCAATAAATCGTTATCAAAATATTCTTCTAGATTTCTAATAATCGGAACTGACCCGCAAACAGAGGCTTCATAAAGAAAAGAAACATTGTTTTGTGCTTGCAAATCCAATAATTCTTTGTGATGATCTGCAATCAATTTTTTATTTGCACTTACCACATGTTTACCTTTATTGAACGCTTTTATAATGATATCATGTGCCGCATCAGCATCCGAAATTAACTCAACAACAACATTTATTTCATCGTCATTTAAAATATCATCCGCATTAGTCGAAAATAATTCAGACGGAGCATTTCTAGATTTAGAATTATCTTTAATTACAATTTTTTTAATTGCAGCATTCAATTGTGGTTTTTCTTCCAATACCTTGTAAATTCCTTCTCCTACAACTCCAAATCCGAACAATCCGATATTTATTTTTTTCATTTATTTGTTTTGTTTTTAATTATTTACCAAAGAAAAGTGAAGAAAAAAAATGGTTCAATCGCATAAAAACAATTGAACCATTTTGAATAAAGAATATTATTGAAGATTGGTTTACAGTAGTTTTTATTCATCTTTCCTATAAGGATGGATTTAGCACCTTGATTCATTAATCAGGTTGCTAAAGTTTCTTTGGGCCATTTCCCTCCACTTTTCTTGATAAAATGTAAATTTTAATGAACTATTTCTGAGGACAAATTTAGGCGAAAGAATTCTATATATCCAAATTAATTTCATTTCTTTAATTTAATATTTTCCGTAATTATAGATAAAAATACACAAATAATGAATTTTATTCTATAAATATTTATAGACAAAAATAATTTTCTAAAAAATACAATTAAAAGAAAAAACAAATCTTAATAATTTTTAATAAAACCCTATTTTTATTAAAAATATTCTAAAAACTACAATTTTCAATAACTAATTAAAATATTATTTCTTTAAAATAGTAATTTTAAAGAAATATTTTCTAAAATAAATTTCAAAAATGACCTATTAGAGATTTTGAACTATTTCAAACAAAAATTATTTCTATGAACCAAGTTTCGAACTCGTTTTTTTCAATCTTGATTTTTTTATTCTCAATACTTTAAATAATTTTGCACATAGCTTTATAAAGAAAGATGGAGGGAATAGGCCCGTTGAAATCTTAGCAACCCAAAGTATAGTTGGGTGCTAAATCCTACTCAAATAGAGAAAGATAAGGACTTACCTCACACTTCTTCCCATAAGGCTTTTAAAATATTTAGAATGAAATTAGACGATATACTAAAAGAGCGTATTGTTATTTTAGATGGTGCAATGGGAACGATGATCCAAAAGCACAATTTACAAGAAGAAGATTATCGTGGAGAACGATTCAAGGATTTTCATACTTCTTTAAAAGGAAATAACGATTTATTGGTTTTAACCCAACCTCAAATCATAAAAGATATTCACCGAGAATATTTGGCTGCTGGTGCAGATTTAATCGAAACAAATACGTTCAATGCCAATATTATTTCTATGGTTGATTATGATATGGTTGATTTGGTTGATGAATTAAATTACGAAGCCGTTCGCTTAGCAAAAGAAGCTTGTGAAGAGTTTTCTACCCCAGATAAACCTCGTTTTGTAGTTGGATCTTTAGGTCCAACCAACAAGACAGCCTCTATTTCGCCACAAGTAAATGACCCTAGTTATCGCGATGTGGATTTTGATTTATTGGCAAATGTATATTATCGTCAAGCAAAAACAATGTTAGAAGCTGGTGCAGATATTTTACTTGTCGAAACTATTTTTGATACTTTAAATGCAAAAGCAGCATTTTATGGAATTCAAGATGCGATAGAAAAAACAGGAATCAACGTTCCTCTAATGGCTTCTGGTACAATAACAGATAAATCTGGACGTACACTTTCTGGACAAACAACAGAAGCTTTCTTGATTTCATTAGAACATATTGATTTAATTTCAGTTGGGTTAAATTGTGCTTTAGGTGCAACAGATTTGATTCCATATTTAGAAGTATTAGCCGAAAAAGCACCATTTTATGTCAGCGCATACCCAAATGCTGGTTTACCAAACGCTTTCGGTGGATACGATGAAACTCCTGAAATGATGCGAGATTTTATCAAACCTTTCTTAGATAAAAAATTGGTTAATATTTTGGGTGGATGTTGTGGAACTACACCAGATCATATCAAATTGATGGCAGATTTAGCAAAAGAATACGAACCTCGAAAAATTAGTGAACAATGTCAGGCGTAAAAATTCAACTTTCTGGATTAGAACCTTTAATTGTACGAGAAAATTCAAACTTTGTAAACGTTGGCGAACGTACAAATGTAACTGGTTCTAAAAAATTCTTGCGATTAATCAAAGAAGAAAAATTTGAAGAAGCACTTCAGGTTGCACGTGACCAAGTGGATGGTGGCGCGCAAATTATCGATATCAATATGGATGAAGGTATGCTTGATGGTGTAGCTTCTATGGTAAAATATTTGCGTTTGATTGCTTCTGAACCTGATATTTCGAAAGTTCCAATTATGATTGATTCTTCGAAATGGGAAATTATTGAAGCTGGTCTAAAAAATGTTCAAGGTAAAGCGATTGTCAACTCAATTTCTTTAAAAGAGGGAGAAGAATTATTTATCGAACATGCGAAGAAAATTAAACGTTACGGTGCTGCAACAGTGGTTATGGCGTTTGATGAGAAAGGTCAAGCGGATAATTATGAACGTCGAATCGAAATCGTAAAACGTTCGTATGATATTTTGGTAAATCAAGTAAATTTCAATCCAAGAGATATCATTTTTGATGTGAATATTTTCCCAGTTGCAACAGGAATGGAAGAACATCGCCGTAATGCCATCGATTTTTTTGATGCAACAAAATGGATCAAAGAAAATCTTCCGCATGCGTTAGTTTCGGGTGGAGTTTCGAATGTTTCATTTTCCTTCCGTGGAAACAATGCGGTTCGTGAAGCGATGCACACGGCGTTTTTATATCACGCCATTAAACACGGAATGGACATGGGAATCGTCAATCCAGAAATGATTGAGATTTACGATGATATTCCAAAAGATTTATTAGAACACGTTGAAGATGTTTTATTGGATCGACGTGACGATGCAACAGAGCGTTTGATTGATTTTGCCGAACATCTAAAAGGTGTTACAAAAGAGAAAAAGAAAGATGATGCTTGGCGCGAATTACCTTTAGAAAAGCGTATTGAAATTTCTTTAGTAAAAGGAATTACAGAATTTATTGACGAAGATACTGCAGAAGCTTTGAAAAAAATTGGTTCGCCATTACGTGTTATTGAAGGTCCTTTGATGGACGGAATGAACGTTGTTGGAGATCTTTTCGGAAGCGGAAAAATGTTCTTGCCTCAAGTAGTTAAATCGGCTCGCGTAATGAAAAAATCTGTTGCTTATTTAACGCCATTTTTAGAGGAAGAAAAACTTAGAAATAAAACAGACAAAGAGCCTTCTAAAATCTTAATGGCAACTGTAAAAGGTGATGTTCACGATATCGGAAAAAATATTGTTTCAGTCGTTTTAAGCTGTAATGGTTTCGAGATTATCGATTTAGGCGTAATGGTTTCTTCTGAAACAATTTTAGACGAAGCGCAAAAAAATAATGTCGATGTGATTGGTCTTTCTGGATTGATTACTCCATCCTTAGATGAAATGGTGCATGTTGCCAGAGAAATGAAACGTCTTAATCTTGATATTCCACTGATGATTGGTGGCGCAACAACTTCTAAGGCACATACAGCTGTAAAAATTGCACCAGAATATGACAAAGCAATTCATGTTTTAGATGCTTCTCGTTCGGTTACGATTTGTCAAAAATTGATTGGAAATCAACAGGAGGAATTGCTAACAGAAACTACTACTGATTACATAAAAATTAGAGAAGGTTTCTTAAATCGTGCTGTATCAAAGGAATACTTATCGATTGAAGATGCTCGAAAAAATAAACTAAAAGTTGATTTTGAAGAAAATAAACCTTTTAAACCAAATAAATTAGGTGTTTTTACACATCAAACAACAGTTTCTGAATTAAGAGATTTTATCGATTGGACGCCATTTTTCAAAACATGGGATTTACATGGTAAATTTCCTGCGATTTTAGATGATGAAATTGTCGGAACAAATGCCAAAGAATTATATGTAGATGCTTTGTCAATGTTAAATAAAATTGAAGCTGAAAATTTAGCTAAACCGAAAGCTGTTTTTGGACTTTTTAAAGCGAATACAGTAAACGATGATACGATTGAATTGTTTGATGAAAATAATAATAAAATAGAGGAGTTTTATACACTTCGTCAACAAGCGAAAAAATCGAAAAAACAACCAAATATTTCGATTGCTGATTTTATTGCGCCGAAAGATTCAGCAATTCAAGATTATATCGGTGCATTTGCTGTCACAGCTGGTCATGAAATTGAAGAAGTTGCTAATGCTTACGAAACAAATTTAGATGATTACAATTCGATTATGGTGAAAGCAATTGCCGATCGTCTAGCTGAAGCTTATGCAGAATATTTGCACAAATATGTTCGTACAGAAGTTTGGGGTTATGCGAAAGATGAAACTTTATCAAATGACGAATTAATTTCAGAAAAATATAAAGGAATTCGCCCTGCTCCTGGTTATCCTGCATGTCCTGACCATTTAGAAAAAGAAACAATTTTCAAAATTTTGGATGTAGAGAAAAATGCAGGGATTGAGTTAACAAGTTCGTTGGCGATGTATCCAGTTTCATCTGTTTCGGGTTATTATTTTGGAAATCCAGAAGCAAAATATTTCGGAGTTGGTAAAATAAAATTGGATCAGGTTGAAGATTTTGCGAAACGTAAAAATATAGAACTTGATAAAGCTGAACGTTGGTTGAGTCCTAATTTGGCGTAAAAGCGTTAAGTAAAAATAAAATTTATCATTCAAAATGAGCATTTCGAAATAAAGAATCTCAGATTCCTCGACAAGCTCGGAATGACAACGAACGTAGAACAAAATAAAAAAATGCGTTAGGGATTGTAGTGAAAATCCTTTTTTGTTGATTGGACGAAGTCGAAATTAACAAAAAAGATTGTAACGAAAAGCCCGCCCGAAGGAAACGCCCATATAAAAGAAAATATATAATCGAAATTCGAGATTCGAACTTCGCTAAACGATAAAATAAAGAATGAAAGTTACCGAACATATAGAACGCGCAAACGGAAAACCATTATTTTCTGTAGAGATTTTACCGCCTTTGAAAGGACAAGATGTCAATGCGACGTTCAAAACTTTAGACCCGTTAGTTGAGTTAAATCCAGCTTTTATCGATGTAACTTATCATCGTCAAGAGTATATTTACAAACAGAAAGAAAATGGGTTATTGAAACGTTATCAGGTACGAAAACGTCCTGGTACAGTTGCAATTTGTGCTGCAATACAGAATCATTATAAGATAGACGCAATTCCGCATTTGATTTGTGGTGGATTTACAAAAGAAGATACAGAAGATGCGTTAATCGATTTGAATTTCTTGGGAATTGACAATCTTTTGGTTTTACGTGGAGATCCTATAAAATCGGAAAAATCTTTTGTTCCTGAAGTTGGTGGACATGCAAATGCTTCGGAATTGATTGAGCAAATTACTGCTTTGAATACAGGAAATTATCTAGACGACGAACTACAAGAATCGCATGCAATGGATTTTTGTATTGGTGTAGCGGGTTATCCTGAGAAGCATTTCGAATCACCAAATCTTGCAATGGATTTGTATTATTTGAAAAAGAAAGTGGAATTGGGAGCTGATTATATCGTGACGCAAATGTTTTTTGATAATCAGAAATATTTTGATTTCGTTAAAAAATGTCGCGAAATGGATATTAATATTCCGATTATTCCGGGTATAAAACCTTTGACAACTTTCAATCAACTAACGTCGATTCCACAAAATTTCTATTTGGACTTACCAGAAGCTTTGGCAATGGAAGTTTTGAAGTCGAAAGATAAGGAACGAATCAAGGAAATCGGAATTGAATGGTGTATTCAACAATGTAAAGAGTTGATCGATTTTGGTGTTCCTGGATTACATTTTTATACAATGAGTAATTCTATAAATACAAAAAGAATCGCTGAGGCAGTTTATTAAAATAACAATAGTTGGTTGTTTATCTTTTCACAAATAAACAACCAAAATTATTAATTAAATTAATACGTAAAAATTAATCCATAGAAAAATTGTTTTTCCCCCTTATAGTCTTATAACTCATCATTACAGCGATAAGCGAAATAATTGTAACCGAGAAACTGATGTTCAAGATAAAATCCGCATGATCTACATTTAACATTTTTAAAAAGACAGAAACAAGAAGTAAAATACTACTTACAAGGAAGAACTTAATTGTGTTCTTAAAAATCAATTTATTCATATTGTGTTAAATTTTGGTTAAATAAAAATAAATAAAAAATTATATAATCCAATTTTTTTTTGACTTATTCAATATTAAATTTTAAATAACAAACGTTAGTAAAACTTTATTTATCTGCACATTACATTAACTGAATTAAATCTAAATTCCTTATTTTTGATCATATAAAACTATAAATGGATCTTTTTAACGATTTATTTGACGGACAACAAAATCTACTTCCAAAAGATGGAACTGTAAATTATTTTGGACAAATTATGACCGATGAAAAAGCGCATCATTATTATTCTATATTATTAAATGAAATTGAATGGAAAAACGATCAAGCAATAATATTTGGAAAATTGATAGAAACTAAACGAAAAATTGCTTGGTATGGAGATTTTCCATTTGCTTATACCTATTCCAAAATCATGAAAACAGCTTTGCCTTGGACTGATACTTTACTTGAATTAAAAAAATTAGCTGAGGAAAAAACTGGCGAAACTTATAATTCTTGTTTGGTAAATTTATATCACGATGGTTCCGAAGGGATGGCTTGGCATAGTGATGGTGAAAAACAATTGAAACGTCATGGCGCAATTGCCTCGCTAAGTTTCGGCGCTGAACGTAAATTTGGTTTTAAACATAAAGAAACTAAAGAAGTAATTGCTTTAAATCTTGCAAGTGGTAGTTTATTAGTTATGAAAAATGAAACACAAGATTATTGGCTGCATCGCTTACCTCCTACTAAAAAAGTAAATTCGCCACGAATTAATCTAACATTCAGAACAATAGATTTGGAGCAATAATTATTTTTGCTTGGAGATTTCAGCTTTATAAAAAGTCAAACTTTGTTGATTAAATTTATTCAGAAATGCATCATTAAAATCATTCAAAGAAATAACATCCAAATCAATTTTAGTTTTTAGCGTTGGTAAAGCAATCACTTTATTTGATGATTTATCCAAACTATTCCATTTCGCAATAAACTCTTTTGTAGCTGTAATAAAAGTTGATTCGCCATTTTCTTTCGAATAATCATCCGAAACTATTGAACGTTTTATGGCAGATAATTCAATCTTTTTTGTCTGACGATTGTATCGAAAATAAGATGTAAACAAAACATCTCCTATTTTATTGATAATCTTGAAACCTTTCTTTGTTTCCTCAATCTTCGTATTACGATCCAATTCATTAAAAGCTAAACTACTCTGCTTTTTATATTCAGTATCAGAAAGTAAAAACTCTATTTTATTCGTTTCAAAATTAATTGAAACCTTGTCAAACTTTCCATCGCCATCCAAATCTTTCACAATCGATTGTTTGGCAAAAGTTAGTAAACTCATGCTCAAAAATAACGATATGAAAAATGTTAATCTCATCAGAAAGTATAATCTCTTAAATTTTATTTAAAGATACCACAAAAAAAGCTCCAAAAAGGAGCTTTAACTATTTAATAACAGGATTTATATCCAAAATATTTTCTTTTCGATATTTTTCGATAAAATCATCTGTAAAATTTTCGCTTCCTAACAATTTATTTTCTTGTAAAACCTTTTTAATATCAAGCTTTTTATAAGCTTGTAACATCGGTTCAGAAATCGCTTTATACGTAAAATGCCACGGTTCATATTTGAATCCTTTTCTCGCTGAATTATCCGTGTACACCAAATAAAAACCATATTTAGATGCATTTTCATCTAACCAAAGTTTAAATTTATGCATTGATCCTCCTTCGTTAAAATGTTTCTCATTCAACGGATCTGCTGGTATTCCGCGCGTTCCGTCTATAATATCCAAATCAGTTCCCCAATGGTGACGAGAAGTTCCTGGAATGGTAGAATATTCAATAATCTTTTCGATGTTTTCTTTCGCTGCAATTTTCTTCGCTTGATTTGCTTTATACTTGCGCTCCCAAATTCCGTTTTGATACGTATAATTTCTATAGCTCGAAATCACTTGTATTTTAAAACCTGCTTTTTGTGCATCAGCTTTCATTAATTCAAATTGTTTTGCAACTTCTGGCAACAATTTATACCCATTTCCAACCATCGTAGGGTTGCCTTTACCAATCAATTCAGCCGTTGTAAAAGTAGGTAAAATAGTATCTGTTTCTTCTGGAGTTTGATCGCTGTTACCGAAAGCACAACCAGCATTTAGCATAAAAGCAAGTAAAATTAAATAAGAAAATTTCATAATATTAAATTGAGACATTATGGTAAGTATTAGATTTTGGTTTATTTTTATCAAAATTAAAGAATAAAAGTGGAGATTGTTATAATAATCGTATTGATTTTATTGAACGGAATTTTTTCCATGTCAGAAATGGCACTTGTTTCGTCAAGAAAATTCAAATTAGAAAATCAAATGAAGAAAGGAAGTTCTGGTGCTAAAACGGCTTTAGAACTTGCTGAGAATCCGAACAAATTTTTATCAACCGTACAAATCGGAATTACCCTTATTGGTATCTTATTAGGGGTTTTCTCGGGTGATAAACTAACTGCAAATTTAACAGAATTTTTAACATCTATTTCTTTCATTGCACCTTACGCCAAAACACTTTCTCCAATTATTATGGTAGTAATCATCACTTATTTTTCGATTGTATTTGGCGAATTATTACCAAAACGTTTGGGAATGAAATTTCCTGAAATGGTTTCTACTATTGTTTCGAAACCGATGAAATGGTTATCTATCATCACTTCTCCATTCGTTTGGTTGTTAACAGTTACCAATAATTTTTTCTTAAAATTGTTTGGTATTAAAGACGATAGCAGCGAAGTTGTTTCGGAAGAAGAAATTAAAAATATCATCAAAGAAAGTACAGAAGGTGGTGAAATTCAGGAAAAAGAACACGAAATCTTAGAACGTGTTTTCGAGCTTGGAGATCGTCGTGTGAACACGTTAGCAACGCATCGTTCGGAAATTGCTTCATTAGATATTTCGGATGATTATGAGAAAGCACGTGCAAAAGTTAAGAAAAATAAATATTCAGCCTACCCTGTTACGAAGAACAATAATCTGGACGAAATCGTTGGTATCTTGAAACTAAAAGATATGTTTGGTGTAAGTAAGGAAGATTTTAGCCTGAAAAAATTTATACACAAACCTATTTTTGTCAATGAAAATTCGTTTAGTTATCCTTTGTTGGAAATGTTACAGAATTCACAAGCACATTTTGCCATTATTTTAGACGAATATGGTACGACGGCTGGAATTGTAACAATAAACGATATTTTGGACGAATTGGTTGGTGATACACCAGAGAACCAAGACGAAGATTACGAAATCGTAGAACGTGAAGATGGTACATGGTTGATCGATGGGCAATTTTCGATCTATGAATTCGAGAAGTTTTTTGAGATTGATATCGACGAAGACATCGAAAATAGATATGTTACCGTTGCTGGAATTTTCTTAGATAAATACGAAACCATTCCAAATGTTGGTGATAAGGTAGAAGTAGAAGATTTGACACTAGAAATTGTAGACAAAGACGGTAATCGTATTGATAAAATATTGGCATATCGTAAGAAATAAAAAACTCAACCAAATGGTTGAGTTTTTTATTAACTCACTAATTTATTTTTTGAGCAGTAATATAATTTTCTCCATTAGCACTAATCCCTAGACCAGTAAATAGATTTATAGCGATGCTGTCTGGGTAGTGGTATTTGAATTATTCTAATTAGAATATTTTCTAGAACCTTGTCAAAATGTTGTAATTTGTTGTTTCTCTTGTCCCTTCACCTATTATATTAATTCAATAACTGAAAAGGCTGTTTTATAATAAATTATAAAACAGCCTTTTATTAAATTACTAAATATTAAATCTTCCTAATGTCCTCCTTCAGATTTAACTTCACCAAGATTTATTCCTTGTTTTTTAAGAATTTTAGGCGTTGCAATTGCATAAAATACAAGATACACAAAACATAAAATACAAACAATATAACTAGAATGAACAGTTGATAAATCTGCAATATACCCTTGGAATATACTTACTAATCCTCCTCCCATAATCATCATAATTAAGAAGTTACTTCCTTGCGAAGTGTTTTTTCCTAAACCATTAATTGCTAATGCAAAAATACAAGGCCATAATGTACTACAGAACAAACCAACACTTGTAATAGAATAAATAGAGACTAAACCAGTTGTATTCATTCCGATTAATAATGCTACAATTCCAATAATTGAGAAAGTTAATAACATTTTAGCAGGGTTTCCATTTGTCCATAAAGAAGCTAAAATCATTATTAAAATAATTACACTATATAGATAAAATGGTTTCAAATCATGCCCTGCAATGTAATTAACTAATAAGAAAATCCCAAAAGCTAAATAAGGTGCTATAAATTTAAGAGCCAATGTTTTTGTCTTATCTAAACCAAATGCTTCTGCTGCACCACCCCAACGACCAATCATCATACTTGCCCAATATAACGAAACATATGGTGTTACTCCTTGTATATCGAACCCTAATTCATTGTGCATATATGCTGGTAAATTACTTACAGTAGAAACTTCTACACCTACATATAAGAAGATCGCAAGCATTCCTAATAATAATTGAGGATATTTTAAGGCTGATGATTTATCATTTTTTGAAGTTGCAATCGCACTATCCTCTTCTTGTTCTGGATGATTTGGTAAAGACGAAAATTTCAAGAAAATAGCAACAGCTAAAAAAGCAACACCCAAACACAAATATGGAATTTTAACTGCTTCTATACTCAAAGTTGTTTCTCCTTCTCCTCCTGCACCAAAAATTGCATAAGCAACAATTAAAGGTCCAATTGTAGTTCCTAAGTTATTAATACCTCCAGCTAATGTTAAACGTTGAGATCCAGTACTTGCATCTCCTAAAGCAATTGCAAGCGGATTAGCAACAGTTTGTTGCAACGAAAAACCTAGACCTACAGTAAACAAACCTGTTAACATTAAAGGAAATGATCCTGTATTGGCTGCTGGAATAAAAAAAAGCGTTCCAATAGCTGATAAAAGAAGTCCAAAAGATAATGAATTCTTATACCCAAATTTATTGATTAAATCTTGTTTAGCTAATAATGAAACGCCCATATAAATTAAAGCTCCAACCGTATAAGCGATATAATAAGCTACTGCGACTAATTGACTTTCGGCTTGGGATAAATCAAATGATTTTTTAAAAACTGGAATTAAAATTTCATTACTTGCCGCTACGAATCCCCAAAAGAAGAATACTGTAACCAGTGGGATAAATTGACCCCAATTAGTTTTTTGTGATTGACTCATGTGTTTTGATATAATTTTTTTTTAAATATTGGTTGATGATTGCCTAAACAACCAGCTTATAAATATAGGTTATTTATAGTTTAATTTACAAATAGGTGAATGCTTAAATATTATACAGCACAAAGAAAAAAACTATATATTCAATAAATAAATATTATTTTTTTACAGATCAAATAATAATTAATAGATTATTTTTAACAAAAACATGTTAAATGTATTTAAAATTTAATTTCTCACTTTTTTATAAATCAAAAAAAAACTGTCCGATTAAGACAGTTTTCATTGTGTATTTATTCTTTATTTCACAGGAGTTTCTCTCGCAGCTTCGTATATAATCGAATCTCTTTGCTCTTGCGTCAAGTCATATTTGTAATCAAATATTGCAGATTCCCAATCTCCATATCCAACATTCGGCAATACAATAAATCGTTTTCCAAATTCAGATTTTAAAGTTTCTACAGCTGCCGCTCTTTCTTTTTCAGATTTATGATTATCAAATAAAGAAGAAAAATCTGTTAAACTATCTCCTAACAATAAAACAATGTCATAATCTTTCGAAATATTTTGACGACGTGCTTCTTTGCTACTTTCTTTACTTCTCAAAATCAAATTCTGAGCACTTTGAATTGGATAATTGTATTTTTCTAAATTTGCCAAAGTTCCAGGACGCTCTACTTCGTATCGATTTGTAACGTAAAAAATCTGAACACCTTTACTCGCTGCATACTGAAAAAACTCTTGAGAACCAGCCAAAGGAGTTGCAATTCCTTTCGACGTCCAATTTGCCCAAGTTTCTTGCGACCACGTTTTTCCTTGACGCGCCATTTCTACTGCATAGTACGAATTATCCAAAAAAGTTTCGTCAATATCCGTTACAATCGCTAAAGGTTTTGCGCCTTTTGTCGCAATTGCTTCATCCAATCTCATTTTAGCAACATTATAAGCTTGCTGGCTTAAGGCTTGATATTCAGCAGCACGTTGTTGAAAAAATGCAGCATAAATTTTACCATCAACTTGTAAACTTTTTTGCTGAACTGGTTGTTGTTCAGTAACTATTTTTGGTGTTTGACAAGCTGTTAATCCAAAAAGCATCAAGCTTCCAAGCATCAATTGTATATGTTTCATATCTCTAAATTCTGAAATGCAAAATTAAGCCTTACAATTCAAATCAAAAAATCAGATTACTGAATGTATTTAATCGATTCGAAAGTTGTTTGATGAAAATAGTTTTTGAACTGATGATGTTCTCCATTAATTTCTATATCAATTTCCAGATAATCGTTTTGATTAAAATGAATTAAATCTGTTTCGAAAAAATAAATATTTCGGATAACGTGAGAATCAGGTAAAATGGTATTTTTCAATAAAATATCATTTGTCCCCATTGCCAATTCTCCATAAAATGTAACATCAGCTTTGATTTTTTTTTGAGAAAAATTTGAATAAAAATCAGCTTCAACGATATTTATACGAACTGTTTTTTCGGTATTATTTTGAATAGAAATTAAGAATTCTAATGTATTTTTTTTCTTTGTTACCGAATCTATTTTTACTTGAAATTCTGAAATTTGTTGATTAGAATCATCAATCAAATCATCATTTTTTTCAATTTTTAAAAACGATATTTTTGGTTCTTCTTCTTTCGGAAGTGGTTTTTCAATTGGAACTGTTTTTAATTTTTTGTAAATAACAAACAGCACTAACAATACAAGTAAAATGAATAAATATTTCATTTTACAAATTTAGAAATTAAATCGTTTTTCTGATTTCGAAAAAATGATTTGTTTCGTTTTAGACAATTTTTTTTCTGAAACGAAAAGCACAAAAAGCTAAAACAAATACACTTCCTGCTACAGCAAAACTAATAGGATTTGAAGATTTAGAGCTATTTTCAGTAAAATTTGTTTGTATTAATTGACTATTTAAACCAGAAGATTGAGCAAATGAAATAGTTGTACTTGCAATGAATAGTAATAAAAATTTGAAGAGAGTTTTCATAATAATGAATTAAATAAAAAGTTTGGTTTTGATATTAAGAATCGATAAAACAAATACAATGCCTAATTTTCTTAAAATTAAATAATTTGCAATTTAGTAATGCCACTCAAATTCAATAATCAATTTTTTGGAGCATAACAATTAGGAGATAAAATATAAACTATTTATCAAAACCCTATAAACAAAATAACTCAATTCATTTTCAGAATTGAGTTATTTATTAATGATGTAAAAACTTTAATCTAGTTCTATTTTCACGAAATGATTGTCCAATAAATGATCAATTAAATCTTGCGATTTATAATCAATCGGATCTTTTATTTGTTCTTTTGCTTTTGTATGTTCTTCAATTCGATGCAAAGCTTTATAAAAGCGTCGAACTTCGTTCAGATTCTTCAAAATTAATTTTGGAGCTTCTGCTTTTTCACCATTTTCTTCTTTGCATATCATCGTAAAATAAGACGAATTACAATGTTTAATTTCACTTGTTTGGATATTTTGACTTTCTACTCGAATTCCTACGACGATTGACGTTCTTCCGACATAGTTTACCGATGCTTTTAGCGTTAATAATTCTCCTACTTCTACTGGCGTTAAGAAATCTACTCTATCCACAGACGCCGTAACACAGTATTTTCCAGAATATTTGGAAGCACATGCGAATGCAATTTGATCGAGTAGAGAAAGAATGAATCCACCGTGTATTTTTCCACTAAAATTGGAATGTGACGGAAGCATTAATTGCGAAAAAGTTACCAATGAACTTTTTACCGTTTTGTAAATCATTTTATCTATTGTTGTGTGTGTGTTCAATTTGTAGTAATTAAGTTTAGACTGTAAAATTCATCTGCAATTTCGCGATTATTAGACAAACGAGGAACTTTATTTTGTCCACCTAATTTCCCTATCGATTTCATATAATGCTGAAAACCTTCTGTTTTAACTTCAGAAACGACAAGCGGACGCAAGATATTTCCCGTAATCAAATCATCGTAATACGTATTTTGGCGACGCATTTGTGTATCTAATTCTTGATTAAAAATAGTTATATCTTGTGGTTTTTGATCAAATTCTATTAACCATTCGTGATATGGCAAACCTTCTGCTGGATTAACTTGAGGCGCAACTGTAAACTCATTTACACTCGCTGGATATTTTTCTAAAGTTTTTTGCAACGCCTGTTCCACTTCGTGACCAATTACATGCTCACCAAAAGCAGATGTATAATGTTTAATTCGACCAGAAACAACAATTCTATAAGGTTTTATCGAAGTAAAACGAACTGTGTCACCAATATTATATCCCCACAAACCTGCGTTTGTATTGAGAATTAGAACATAATCTTTTCCTACTTCAACATCTTTCAATGAAATTCGGGTTGGATTTTCATCAAAAAACTCTTCAACTGGAACAAATTCATAAAAAATTCCATTATTCAATAAAAGTAATAAATCATCATTTTTTTGAGAATCTTGATACGCAATAAACCCTTCTGAAGCTGGATATGTCTGAATACAATCTATTTTTCGACCAATTAGTTGATTCACTTTATCGCGATAAGGTTCATAATTTACACCTCCTGTTACCATTAGTTGTAAATTCTTAAAAATCGACTGAACGTTTTCTTTTTCAGAAACTTTAATCAATCGTTCAAAATACATAATCAACCAAGGCGGAATCCCAGAAATCAGCGTCATATCAGCTTTCACCGTTTCATCCACTACCCTATCTACTTTTGTTTCCCAATCTTCAATCACATTTGTTTCATAAGATGGTAAACGATTTTTTTGCAAATAATTTGGAACAAAATGTGCGCTAATTCCAGAAAGTCGACCTACTTTCAATCCATTTTTCTCTTCAAGAATTGGACTTCCTTGTAAGAAAATCATTTTTCCGTCAACAAAATTAGAATTCTTTGTTTCATTAATATAAAACAATAAAGCATTTCGAGCAGAATTTATATGAGATGGAACAGATTCTTTTGTAAGCGGAATATATTTGGCTCCAGAAGTAGTTCCTGAAGTTTTAGCTAAATAAAGAGGTTTTCCAGGCCACAGAATATCAGGTTTCCCTTCAATTACTTCATCAAAATAATGTTTCAAACCTTCATAATCATTGATTGGAATTTGCGATTTGAAATCTTCATAATTTTTGATTGATTCAAAATGATGATCAACTCCAAACTTTGTATTTTTTGCAGCAATAATCAATTCATTTAGAATTTTGTCTTGTGTTTCTAGCGGATTATTTATCCACTTTTGTTCTTTGTTGACAATGTATTTTGCAAAAATTTTCGCTAAAAAAGCTTTCATGCTGTTCCTTTAAAACATTATTATTGGTCGAATTTAAACGAATATTCTAAATAATTTAACAACAATTGCAATGATTTTTCTTAGTCAAATCACTAATTACATTAAAGCTAAAACGTTAGCTATCATTTTATAATCATCCCGTAAAAAGTCGCTTCTCTATTATTTCTATTCCACATAAAATTATCTTATTTTTTCGAAGGATACAAGATTTTTTCTAATCGAACGTTTTATTGTAGATTTGTTTTTATTCGCTATCATGAAAAAGATTGTACTGAGTATCTTCGCCGCAAGTTTTTTAATCGGCTGTTCTACGCAAAAAAATAGTTTCAAAAACCGACAATATCACAAGATGACATCGTGGTTTAATGGAGTATTCAATGCTGAGGATGAGTTAGAAAAAAAGAACACAGAACTACAAACAAATTATGTAGAAAATTACTCGAAGATTTTACCTGTTGGAATAGAATATTTTTCTGTTTCGGACTCTGCTAATTTAGGTGAATTTAATACGCCCAATTTTGGTATTGGAAGTGGAAATCGAAATAATCAAGATAAAGTAGAAAAACCTGTTGGATTTGCTGCTGTAGAGGCAAAAGCTTCGAAAGCAATCGAAAAACATTCGATTTTAATTAAAGGAAAAGAAAATAATCCTTTGATGGGTCGCGCTTATTTATTGATTGGAAAATCATTATTTTATCAAAAAAAATACTTTGAAGCGCTTGATGCTTTAAACTATGTTGTCAAAAATTTCAAAGATTCTAAATACGCGCAAGAAGCGCATGTTTACAAAACTGTTGCCGAAATAAAAGGTGGAAATTACTTTGATGGAATCGAAACTTTACAAAAACTTTACGAAAACGATCCGTATAAAAGTAAAGAATTAAAAACAATGATTGCGCGTACCTATGCTCAATTTTTAATTGATCAAAAAAAGTACGAAGAAGCACTTGATCCATTGCAAAAAGCCGAATATTTTTCTACAAATAAAGATGAACGAGTTCGAATATTTTATACGTTAGGACAAGTTTTTTCTAAATTAGGAAAACAACAAGAAGCTGGTGAAGCTTTCACGCAAGTTTATAAAATGAAGCCTGGATTTGATATGGAAATCAAATCGCAGTTGGCGATTGCAGCTAATTTTGATCCAAAAATTAATAATTACGGAAATTACAAGCAAAACTTGTTGGACATCTCGAATAAAGGAATTTATGCATCGAAGAAAAACGAGTTATATTACGGAATTTCTGAAATGGCTTTTCGAGCTGACAAAATGGATGATGCTGTAGAATATGCAAAATTGAGTTTGAAGGAACCAATGTCTGATCCTTATATTCGTGGGCGCGCTTTCGAAAATTATGGTGATATAAAGTTCAAGCAAAACGATTATGTTTACGCATCGGCTTATTATGATTCGGCACAAACAAGTTATAATTTGCCAGAAGATCAAACGCGTATTCAGAAACGAAATGATGTTTTGAAAAAATTGATGGAAAAACATTATTTAGTTCAGAAAAATGATTCAATTCTAAAACTTGCTGCACTTCCAAAAGAAGATCAATCAAAATTCTTCACAGATTATATTGAAAAATTAAAGAAAAAAGAAGAAAAGCAAGCTATAGAAGAGCAAAAAGAAATGGAAACTTTTCAGTTAGAGAATAAAACAGCAAGTTTTACGACGAGTTTCAATAATGCTGATAAAGGAAAATTCTATTTCTATAATCAAAATTTAAAATCGACTGGACAGCAAGAATTCCAACGTATTTGGGGAGGAATTTCGTTGAAAGATAATTGGAGAAATTCGAATGCGATAAGTACTGTAATTGAGGACAAACAGAATGAATTGACAGGGCAAATTGCTGCTGGTGATCCAAGACGTTTTGAACTTGATTATTATTTAGATCAAATTCCGACTTCTCAAAAAGCTCTGAACGAGTTGAAAGTTGTAAGAGATACAACGCAATTGTCTTTAGGGACTGGATATTTTGATATTTTCAATAACGCTGAGTTAGCTGGAAAAGAGTTGAAAGCGTTGGTTGCTTCTCCTCCAAAATCTGATGATGTGTTATTAAAAGCAACTTATCAATTGTATCGTATTTATAAAAATCGTGATCAAAAATTAGAAGATGAATACAAGAATATCATTTTAACAAAATATCCAAATACAATTTATGCAGGTTATATTCTTAATCCAGAAGTTGAATACATTACAGCTGAAACAAAAGAAGCTTTAGAAGCCTATAAAGTTGCTTATGCATTGTATCAAGATAAAAAATATGATGACGTAAAGAAAAAAGTACAAGAAGCAATTGTGAAATTTCCGACAGAAATTATCGTTGCTAAATTTGCTTTATTAAATGCTTATGCAATCAAACAAACTGGAAAAGATAGCGATTTTGAGCAAGCTTTAGAAATTGTAGTTACCGCTTATGACGGAACTGAAGAAGCTAAGCAAGCAAAACGTTTGTTGGATAAATTGCGTAACACCAACCGAAAAACTACTGAAAATCAAAAGATTGAAGAAAACCAACCACAAATTAATGCTGTAGATAGATCACCTACACAAATCATTGAAAAAGAAATAAATCAACCGAAGAATAACAATGATGATAAAAATGTTCTTAAAAAAACTGTAAAAGAATCAAATACAGTTAGTCTTGAAGGAGGGGATACGAATTATTAAAATATAAATTAAATTAACACCATGAAAACAATTCATTACATCTTATTCTCTCTTTCCGTTTTGGTTGGAGGAAATGTAATCGCACAACAAACAAAAACTTATGACATTCCTTTGGTTGGAAATGCTTTTGAAGTCGGTCATAAAGAAGGATCATCTTCTACAGTTACAAAAGTGAATGCTTTAATTTCTCCACAAACTAAAAATGTAACAAAAACGTATTTCAAAGTTTTAGGAACTGGAAATGTTAATATTCAATTAAAGGGTGAAGCTAAAAATGACGCTCAATTAAATGTTGGTTTCAATAAAAAAACAAAAAAATACAATTGGAAATCTACTGATAAAACTATTTCTGTAGGTACATTCGCTATTTCAAAACCGGGTTATGTTTCTGTTGATTTAAGCGGATTGAAAGGCGAAATCCCTATTACAGATTTGATAGTTAGTGGAACTGCAGTAGACAACGGAATTATTTATAGCAACGATCCGCAGTACTATTATTGGGCGAGACGTGGACCTTCTTGCCATTTGGCTTACGAAATCCCTACAGAGAAAAATGTTTCATATTACTACAATGAAATCGTTGTACCAAAAGACGCTGATATAATTGGTTCTTATTATATGGCAAACGGTTTTGGAGAAGGATATTTCGGAATTCAAGCTAATTCACAAACGGAAAGACGTATTTTGTTTTCAGTTTGGAGTCCTTTCGTAACTGATGACCCAAAAAGTATTCCTGATGATGAAAAAATCGTTTTGTTAAAGAAAGGAGACAATGTGAAAACAGGAGAATTCGGTAACGAAGGTTCTGGTGGACAAAGTTATATGAAATACAATTGGAAAGCCGATACAACGTATAAATTCTTATTGAAAGGTGTTCCAAATGGTGATAATTCGACAACTTATACAGCTTGGTTTTTTATGCCAGAAACGAATAATTGGCAAATCATCGCAAGCTTTAAACGCCCTAAAACAAATACATACCTAAAAAGATTTCACTCTTTCCTATAAAATTTTATGCCAACACAAGGTTACTTAACTAGAAAAGTAAACTTCAACAATCAATGGGTTTATGATGGAGAATGGAAAAAAGTAAATGGAGCAAAATTAACTGTTGATGCAACTTATAAAGCAAATCAACGTATTGATGCAACTGGAGGAACAACATCTACTGGATATTTCTTGAAGATGGGAGGCTTTTTTAATGAAATTGAACAACCTGGAACAGCTTTCAAGTTTGATAACAAACAAACTGCACCACAAATTGATTTTTCGAAATTACAATAATCAATATTGTATAAACTAAATAAAAAATCGGTTGGAATTATCCAACCGATTTTTTATTTACCTCAACTTCATATCACCATCTTTTATCCAGTTTTTCTTTTTCATGAAAATGTAAATTAAATATGAAATAATTGCTGGAGCAATGATTTGCAAAATTAATATTGAAGTTAAAATATATGAAGTATCATATTTAGATTTCATAGCATTGAAAGTTCCTATTTGTCCAACCAAACCACAAGAACCCATCCCCGATTCTAGAGCTGTATTTTCCATATTGAAATAAATAATTGCAATTGGACCTATAATCGCTGAAGCTAAAGTTGGTGGAATCCAAATTTTCCAATTTTTATAAATGTTCGGAACCTGTAACATACTTGTCCCTAATCCTTGTGCTAAAACACCTTTCAAACCATTATCCTTAAAACTGATTGTAGCAAATCCAATCATTTGTGCACAACAACCTATTGTTGCAGCTCCAGCTGCTGAACCGTCTAATTCTAACATTAGACACAAAGCAGCTGATGAAATTGGTAAAGTCAAAACCATACCGACAATTACAGCAATTACAACTCCCATTATCAAAGGATTAGAATCGGTTGAAAATATAATTATTTCACCAATCCATTTCATCATTTGTTGAACAGAAGGACCAATGATTTGTGCTAAGATTACTCCAACCAAAACAGTAATAATCGGTGTAATTACAATATCTATACGTGTTTCGCCTGCTACCATTTTTCCCACTTCAACCGCTACAATTGTCGCTATAAAAACACCTAAAGGTCCACCTAATTGATATGCTGCAATTCCTATAACTGCTGACGAAAATAACACCAATTGAGGTGCTCGTAAACTATAAGCAATAGCCAATGCTATCGCAGGTCCTGTCGCTTGATTCGCAACTGGCCAAACAATATCAGTTAAAAAAGAAATATCTAACTCTTCACCAATAGTTTTCAAAATTGTACCAACCAATAAAGTCGCAAATAAACCATAAGCCATTGCGCCCATTGCATCGATAAAATATCGTTTTGCAGAAATTTGTATATCTTTTTTGAGTAGGAAATTTTTCATGTTTGAAATTAAAAAAATCTATTATTTGTATAAAAAACTAATCTATTTCATTCTCTTTTTTACACCAATCAAGCATATATTCATATAAATCAGTCATATTAATTGATGGATTTTCTTTGTACTTTGCAAGCATTACTTGATTAAAATCTGTAAATTTCGCAAAACCTCTCATATTACTCATCATTCCATTCAATTCTGGCAAATATTTATCCAAATCTGTTTTGCTATAATTATCATGAACATATAATATATAAACAGCAAAAGTCATGTATTCGTTAAAAACCTTGTAAGGTGATTCATACATATCAGTTATTGTAGGTTTCGCCCACTTTTTACGATTTGACAATGCTTCATTGATTTGTTTCACATATTTATCAGAAACAGGATTTACATAATTATGATCGATTTCAGTAAATACAACACGTGATTCTAACAATTCATTTTGCGTAGGAGTCAATTTTGAATCAAAATCTGCACGAGCAATGAACATAATAGTTTGTGTAAATCCGTTATCCTCAAAACGCGATGTAGAATGCGCTCCATAAATTAACGGCGAAAAATATACTGCGTATGAACCATAACCAAATCCGAACTTTTTATCCAACCAATTTTGCATTTTCTGAATTGGATTTAATTGATTATACCTTTGCAAAAGTTCTGTATAATACGGTTGGTTGTTCTTATAGAATACTCTAAAATTACTCACTTTTGCAAAATCTTGGAACACTTTTGCATCTTTCATCGGATCAAACGTATACCAGCCTTTTGCCATTTGACCTATGTTTCCATTATTTTTAATCTCTCCGTTTTTATCAAAATTATATGCACAAGCATTCATTTTCAAGGCATAATAATAGCGATAACTTGTATTAGAAAACATATTTCCTTTGTAATCCTCAATATACTGTAAATCTGTAATATATTTTTTAATCGTATCTATCGCAGGATGATTCAAATAAGGCTTAAAGTACTCTTTTACTTGTTTATAATATTCTGTTTTGGTGTCAAACATATTAATTTCTTTCTCAGCATCGGGATGCAAAGCCATTAAAATATTGACCAATTCACTCACTTCCGGAATCGCAACTTCAGTTTTTCCTTTATATTTATTGATATAATCTTTTGTAAAATTTACGTTAGGTGCAATTCCAATAATACGTTGATAAGCGGTATCTTTCTTATTCTGAATGATTAAAAAATCAATCGTTTCACCTTTTTTTAAATCAAAAGAAAGATTATTCTTTCCATCAGAATAAATCACTTCACTCTTTTCATTTGAAACTTCTGCCATAAAAACATCTGGCTTAATTTTAGAATTAATAGCCCAAGATTTGCTTGATATTTTACCATTTACTTTTATTTCAAGCATTTTTTCATTGGTATGTAAAACTTTTTGTGCAAAACTTGGCATTGCTAACAAGGTGAATAAAGCTACAATTACATTTTTTTTCATATTAGTTTATAAGTATTTTTAAAAGAAAACAACCCCATCAAAAGATGAGGCTGTTAAAGTATTATTAATAAAAAAATTACATATTTCTACGGTACTGTCCGCCTACTTCGAATAAGGCAGAAGTGATTTGTCCTAATGAACAAACTTTGGTTGCTTCCATCAACACTTCAAAAATATTTTGATTGTTAATAGCCGCTTGTTGTGCAGTTTCTAATGCACTTTCAGCTTGTTGTTCATTAATTTTATTCAAGTTTTCTTTAGTTTTAATTTGAAATTGTTTTTCCTCTTCTGTTGCACGAATAACCTCCGCAGGAACCACTGTTGGCGAACCTTTTGAACTTAAGAACGTATTTACACCAATAATTGGGAACGTTCCGTTGTGTTTCAATGTTTCGTAATACAATGATTCTTCCTGAATTTTAGAACGTTGATACATCGTTTCCATCGCTCCTAAAACGCCACCACGTTCTGTAATACGATCAAATTCTTGTAAAACTGCTTCTTCTACTAAATCCGTTAATTCTTCAATTATAAATGAACCTTGAATTGGATTTTCGTTCTTCGCTAAACCTAATTCTTTATTGATAATCAACTGAATAGCCATTGCACGGCGAACCGATTCTTCTGTTGGCGTTGTAATTGCTTCATCGTACGCATTGGTATGTAACGAGTTACAGTTGTCGTAAATCGCATATAAAGCTTGCAACGTCGTACGAATATCGTTGAAATCAATTTCTTGCGCGTGTAACGATCGACCCGAAGTTTGAATATGGTATTTCAACATTTGTGCACGTTCGTTAGCTCCGTATTTATTTTTCAAGGCTTTTGCCCAAATTTTACGCGCCACACGACCAATTACTGAATATTCTGGATCGATACCATTGGAGAAGAAAAACGATAAGTTTGGCCCAAACGCATTGATATCCATTCCGCGAGATAAATAATACTCAACATACGTAAATCCGTTAGCTAACGTAAACGCTAACTGCGTAATAGGATTCGCTCCTGCTTCAGCAATATGGTAACCCGAAATAGAAACCGAATAAAAATTACGTACATTTTGATTGATGAAATATTCTTGCACATCGCCCATTAAACGCAACGCAAATTCTGTTGAGAAAATACACGTATTTTGTGCTTGGTCTTCTTTTAAAATATCTGCCTGAACAGTTCCACGAACCTGAGCTAACGTATTTTTCTTAATTTCAGCATAAACTTCTGCAGGTAAAACCTGATCACCAGTTACACCCAAAAGCATTAACCCCAAACCATCATTTCCTTCTGGTAAATCGCCATTATAACGAGGTCTTTCCAAACCTTTGTCTTCGTAAATAGCTTTGATTTTTGCTTCAATTTCAGTTTCTAAACCATTTTCTTTGATGTATTTTTCACAATTTTGATCAATTGCGGCATTCATAAAGAAACCTAACAACATAGGCGCAGGACCGTTAATCGTCATAGAAACCGAAGTAGCTGGATGTGATAAATCGAAACCAGAATATAATTTCTTCGCATCATCTAAACAACAAATCGAAACTCCAGCATTACCAATTTTTCCGTAAATATCAGGACGATGACCTGGATCATTTCCATACAAAGTTACCGAATCAAACGCTGTAGACAAACGCTTTGCTGGCATTCCTTTCGATACATAATGGAAACGACGATTGGTACGCTCTGGTCCACCTTCACCCGCAAACATACGCGTTGGATCCTCACCTTCACGTTTAAATGGATATAATCCCGAAGTAAAAGGAAACTCACCCGGTACGTTTTCTTGTAAAACCCAACGTAAAATATCGCCCCAAGCTTCGTACTTTGGCAATTCAATTTTAGGGATTTGTAAATGGGATAAAGACTCAGAATGTGTCTGAATTTTAATTTCTTTATCACGCACTTTAAATGTATAAACTGGATTTTTATATTTGTTTACCTTTTCGTCCCAAGTCGTGATTACTTCCCAGTTGAAAGGATCTAAATTCATTTTTAATTTATCAAATTCAGCTAAAAGAATTTTAACTAAATCTGCATTTTCAGTTCCAGAAATATCAATTCCGTGTTGAGAAATTGTTGGCTTTTTTCCAGAAAGTGTTTCAATTGTTTTAAAGAAACCATATAGTTTTTGAGCTACATCTCTCTGTGCATTTGCACGAACATCATATCCACGATTATTTTCAGCAATCTCTGATAAATAACGCGTTCTTGATGGTGGAATAACAAAGATTTTCTCTGACATTTCTTTTGTAATTTGAAAAGAAGATTTCAAATCTGCATTTGTTTTTTCAACCACTTTATCAATGATTGATTGGTATAATTGATTGGTTCCTGGATCGTTAAATTGTGAAGCAATTGTTCCAAAAACAGGCATTTCATCAGGATTTATATCCCAAAGATTATGATTACGTTGGTATTGTTTTTTTACATCGCGTAAGGCATCTAACGCACCACGTTTATCGAATTTATTAATCGCCACAATGTCAGCAAAATCTAACATATCAATCTTCTCTAATTGCGTTGCAGCACCAAATTCTGGCGTCATGATATACAATGAAGCATCAGAATGATCTAAAATTTCGGTATCTGACTGACCAATTCCAGAAGTTTCTAAAATAATCAAATCATATTTCGCAGCTTTCAACACCTGAATCGCTTCCTCCACATATTTCGATAACGCTAAATTTGATTGACGAGTAGCCAGCGAACGCATATAAACACGAGGATTGTTGATAGAATTCATTCGAATACGATCTCCTAACAAAGCACCACCCGTTTTCTTTTTTGATGGATCGACAGAAACCAAAGCAATTGATTTTTCTGGAAAATCAATCAAAAAACGACGCACTAATTCATCTACCATAGACGATTTTCCTGCTCCTCCTGTTCCCGTAATTCCTAAAACCGGTGCAGATTTATCAGCTACTTTATCGAAATCAAATGCCTTCAAAAAATCTTCTTCACGATTTTCTGCCAACGAAATTAGTCGCGCAATCGTCGTGATATCTTTATCTTCTAATGATTGATAAACATCTTTTCCTTCTGGCAATTCTAATGGCCCTGTCGGAAAATCTGCTTTCTCCACCATATCATTAATCATTCCTTGCAAACCTAATTCGCGACCATCATCAGGAGAGTATAAACGTGTAATTCCGTAATCCATCAACTCTTTAATTTCTGACGGTAAAATTACTCCACCTCCACCTCCAACGATGCGGATATGACCCGCTCCTTTTTCTTGAAGCAAATCGTACATATATTTGAAATATTCGTTGTGACCTCCTTGATAAGATGTCATTGCAATTGCATTTGCATCTTCTTGTATCGCAGTATTTACAACATCTTCAACCGATTTATCGTGACCTAAATGGATTACCTCGCAACCCGTTGCTTGAATAATGCGACGCATAATATTAATCGACGCATCATGCCCATCAAACAAAGCAGCAGCAGTTACAATACGTACTTTGTTTTTAGGAGTGTATACTTCTTGTATTGGATGTACAAACTTTTCTTTCTTTTCTTCTTGAGTAATTTGTGACATTTATTTGTGATTTTGATTTTTTATGACTCTTGCTAAGATAACATAAATTTCAATGTTTTTCGTGCAGATAAAATTATCATATTCAATAAAATATTAATGTTTTATTAATAAATCACTATAATTTATATTGATTTATTTACAATATATTATTAACTTTAAAGAGAACTATTTTAGAATTCTACTTATGAATACTTATTCTCTAAAAGATCTATCAGATCTGTCAAGACTAGATGAACAAATGATTGTTTTATGGGATAAAAAGTTCAAATTGTTTAACGAGGATAAGATTGATAAAAATTCATTATTTAACCACGATCACTTAAAAAAAGTTATTATTATTTCTTTTTTAATTGAATCAAACAAAAAATATACAGTAGAAAATTTAAGTGTAAAATCACTTTCAGAAATACAACTTTTATCCGAATTTGAAATTCAAAATTATATCCAGAAAAACAAAAGTTATGAACCAATTATTGTGTTATTAATCTGTTCTTGTTTTTCATATGATACACGTTTCTTTGACGCTATTCTTACACTTTGTTTCAATAAAATTGGAATCGAAAAATGTTGTATAGATATTGTTTTTCCTTTTTTAAGCAAAATGTCTATCATTATGGAAAAGTATACTATTCAAGAATCGGTTATTTCGTTTTCTAAAAACCTAATTAGAAAACATCTTTTTTATTTGATTAAATCAATTCCATATTCAGATCAAAATTCTCGTAAATGGCTTTTATTTTTACCTGAAAAAGAAAATGAAGATTTAGAATTAATTTATACTCATCTTCTTTTAAAAATTAATAACGAAAAAGGAATTTATTTAGGGGAAAATCAGAGTTTAAATTCTATTTTAGAATGTATTGAAAATACTCAAATAACACATATTTTTATTTATATCTCTAAAAATTATGATTCCACTTCTCTTGAAATTTATCTCGAATCAATCACGAAAAATCTTCCAAATGTTACCATTTTTGTAGCTACTTATACTATTCTAAAAGAAAAAATAACCGAAAAAGTTCCGTATATAAACGTAAACACCCCAACAGCTTTTAATTCTTATTTACAAAAAATTATGGCGATGTAAATTATTTACTTTTGATTTCCCAATTTATAGGTTGTAGATTCTTACTTTTCAAAAAATTATTAGTTTTCGAAAAAGGTTTACTTCCCCAAAAACCTCTGTAAGCTCCTAATGGAGAAGGATGAGCAGATTCTATAACAACATGCTTATTTCGGTCAATTTTTGCTCCTTTTTTTTGAGCATAAGCTCCCCAAAGTATAAAAACTAAATTTTCTTTTTGATCAGAAAGCTTCTGTATTACAGCATCTGTAAATATTTCCCAACCTTTTTTCTGGTGCGAACCTGCCTTAGAAGCTTCAACCGTCAATGTTGCATTTAATAATAATACACCTTGTTTAGCCCATGTTTCCAAATTTCCAGAAGTAGAAATTCTTATTCCTAAATCATCATTCAACTCTTTATAAATATTTTGCAAACTTGGAGGTAATTTAATTCCATCGACAACCGAAAAAGACAAACCATTTGCTTGTCCAATCCCATGATAAGGATCTTGACCAATCAAAACCACTTTAACATCATCAAAAGGCGTATAATCTAATGCAGAAAATATTTTGGATGCGGGAGGATATATTGTTTTTGTTTCATACTCATTTCGTACAAAATCTGTCAATATTTTAAAGTAATCTTTTTCAAATTCATTCTTTAAAACTTCTTTCCAAGAAGCATCTAATTTCACATCCATTTTCATATATTTATACAGAAACAAAATTAACCAATTTTAACCTCTATGAAAAAGTTTCTTTACCTAATTCCCTTTTTTATACTAAATTCTTGTATAGATTTTGCTGATGATGATCCTTATGATTTAGGCCGGAAAATTGAAAATAATATAAAAGTTTTGAATACAGATATGATATATAATGCAGACCGAACATACAACATAAGCACTGAAGTGAAGAATAAAAACAAGGATTTTTCAGTAAAAGTTAAATTAACTTTTGAATTTAAAAATCCAAATCCGACAATCAATTCCGAAACTTTAACTATTGATTTAAAACCAAATGAAACTAAAAAATCAGTTTTCAGAAGTAGCAAAGCAAATACTAACACAGATCAAATGACATATATTAATAAGGTCAAAATTAATGTCATTCACTTTGATCGGTCATAAAAAATCACGGATTTCAAAGTATTTCATGATTTTGAATTTGTCGAAATTTTATCCGTAATTTTGCGTTAATGCAAATATCAGAACAAACTTTAAAAGATTTAGAATTTAATGCGGTTCAAAAAGAAATCGCAGAATTTGCTTATACAGAAAAGGTTGAGGCACTTATTTTTAACTTAAAACCTTATCAGGATCACCAACTTTTGGTACAAGATCTACAAACGACAAACGAATATTTAACAAGTTTCGAGACGGGAAATCGTTTTCCGTTTTCAGAATATTATATTTTAGATGAAAATCTAAACCGATTAGAAATTGAGAATTATTATTTGCCTGCAGAAGAATTCTTCAAAATCAAGGCAAATACGCTTCAAGTGAAAGAAATCTTGAAATATTTGACAGCTTTCAACGAATATGCACCTGTTTTGTTTGAGAAAGCTTCAACGATTACTTACGAAAAAAATATCATAAAATTAATCGATCAAGTATTCAATAAATTTGGAGAAATCAAGGACGACGCAAGTCCTGAACTGAAAATTGTACGCGATCGTTTGCGTCATTTGAATGGACGAATTACCGAATTATTCAATAAATCGATGTCTTATCATTCGGATTATTTGGATGACATTCGTGAATCTGTTGTTGGAAATCGTCGCGTTTTGGCCGTTAAATCTGCTTTGAGAAAACGTGTGAAAGGGCAATTTTTAGGTACTTCTAAAACTGGATCGATTACGTTTATTGAGCCAGAAAGTGTACAAAATCCTCGTCGTGAATGGGAAGAATTAAAAGAAGAAGAAAAACATTTGGTTATTCAGATTTTATTAGATTTAACTGCTCAAATTGCAGAATACAAACCAAATCTTGAAGAATATCAAACGTTTTTAGAATACATCGATTTTACACAAGCGAAAGCAAATTATGCTTTTTTGATTAATGGAATTTTACCTCAACTTTCTGAGAATCGAATTATCAAATTAGTCGATGCTTATCATCCTGTTTTATTTTTAAACAATAAAAGAAAAGCTCAAAAAACGATTCCGCAGAGTTTAGAAATTAACGAAGATTGTCGAATTATCATTATTTCTGGTCCAAATGCTGGAGGAAAATCAATTACGTTAAAAACAATTGGTTTACTTCAAATTATGATTCAGAGTGGTGTTTTAGTTCCTGTAAAAGATCAAAGTCAATTTGGATTTTTTAATCAAATTTTCACAGATATTGGAGATAATCAATCCATTGAAAATCATTTATCAACATACAGTTATCGTCTAAAACAAATGTCCTATTTCTTGAAGAATGCAGACGATAAAACATTATTGTTAGTTGATGAATTTGGGACAGGTTCTGATCCAGAATTGGGTGGAGCTTTGGCCGAAGTTTTCTTTGAAGAATTTTATGAACGTAATTCTTTCGGTGTTTTTACGACGCATTATACAAATATCAAATTGAGCGCAGAAAGTTTGCCAGAAGCGATAAATGCTTGTATGTTGTTTGATAAAAAAACATTGGAACCACTTTATCGTTTGGAAATTGGACAAGCCGGAAGTTCATTTACATTTGAGGTTGCTGAGAAAAATAAAATTCCGTTTCGTTTGATTAATCGTGCGAAGAAAAAAGTTGAACGTGAAAAAGTGAGTTTGGATAAAACTATTTTAAAACTTCAACAAGAAAAATTTGAAATTCAGAAAACAAAAGATCATGTTGAAGAGTTGCGCGAAACAAATCTTGAGCACAACGAAAAATTAGAGCAAACGAATGAAAAAATTCAGCAAAAACTATATGATTTTCAGCAATTATATGATCGCGAGCAAAAACGTTTGAAACTTGGAGAACGTATTTCAGACATGGCGGATTCTTACTTGAAAACGAAAAATAAAAAGCAAATGATTTCGAATTTCTTGAAATTAATTGAAATGGAAAACTCGAAAAAAACGAAAGAAGTTCAACGATTAAAGAAAATTGAAAAGATTGTAGAGAAAGAAGTTAAACGCGAGTTAAAAGAAAATTCAGAAACAATTTCTCAACAAAAAGAAGTCATCGAAAAGAAAGAAAAAGCAGCTACTCAGAAAAAAATTGATGCGTTGAAAGTTGGTGATCGTGTCAAAATTCATGGTTCGTCTAGTGTTGGAACAATTGATAAGATAAAAAAAGAAATTGTTTTTGTAAATTACGGTTTATTTACAACTCAAATCAATGTTAATGAGGTATATAAAATTTAGTTTTTTCGTTTAATTAAAAAGTTTTCAATCTTGTTTGTGGCAAGATGATGACATTAAACACTATTCTTGTTCTTTTATAATAGATGTAACAAATTGAAATAACACATTGAGTGATTGTAAATATATAGTTACTATCAACAATCGAGGAATGATGAATGAAAAAGGTATTTTTTAATTTAAGTTTAAGAATTCTTCAAAAATTTACACAAAAAATTCAGCTATATAAACTGTTAAATCTGGTGTTAATAATATTCCGGTTGAAATTAGCAACTGTAATTATGAAGATGAAATAATCGAAGTTTGTTTTATGCAATACAAATAACACACGATATATAAATTATTTATAAAAGATTAATTACCCAAACTTTATTTCTAAATATTACTAATTGTGCATTCGCACAAACGAATAATAACTGGGGTTGGTTAATTGGAAATTGGGGAGGAATTGGTATTGGAAAACCTGGCGAAGGAAAAGGAACTTTTTCTTTTGGTCATCAATTAAATAACAATATTATTGTCCGAAAAAGTCATTCTGAATATCCTTCACGAGATTCTAAAAAAATGACAGTATATGATGATTTACTGGTTGTTTATTTAGATGAAAATAAAAATTTATCGAAAGCTATTTATTTTGATAACGAAGGTCATGTTATCAATTATTCGATTACTTATCCCGAAAAAAAGATTACATTTCTGAGTGAAACAAAACCCAATCAACCCATATTTAGATTGATTTACTCGCTACTCGAAAATAATGAAGTTAACACAGCTTTTGAAATTTCAATGGATGGAAAAAATTTTAATACCTATATCGAAAGAAAAATTAAAAAAATATAAAACGAAAAAGGTTAGTGAATTCACTAACCTTTTTCGTTTTAATATCTTAATCTTTCTCTATGCCTTGTGAACTTATCATTAAATCATAATTATCACAGTCGTTTTTAAATAAAATTTAATTCATTTTAAATAATCATCAACATAATGAATATCATTCTTTAGGGTAAATAATCTTCGTAAATTAGCGTATAAATAAGATAAAAAGGCTGTTGTATTGAATTTCAATAGAATATTAACTCAATAATTATTATTAATCATATATCATAAATATAATTTATAGTATAATCTATATTTGAAATTGAAAATATATGGACAGTTTAAAATATCAGTCTAAATTTGTATCAGTAAAAGAGATAAAAACTATTACAAGTTTTATCACATCGAGAAGTAAAAAACAAAATATAAAAAATTAAAATTATGTCATTAGTAGGAAAAAAAGCGCCTTTATTCACAGCGCCAGCAGTAATTGATGGAGACGAAATCGTAGAAAACTTTTCAATGCCAATCGGAGAGAAAAACATCGTTTTATTCTTCTACCCAAAAGATTTTACATTTGTTTGTCCAACAGAATTACACGCATTCCAAGCTAAATTAGCTGAATTCGAAAAAAGAGATGCTGTTGTAATCGCTGCTTCTTGTGATTCAGAAGAAACTCACTTAGCGTGGTTAAACACTGCAAAAGATAACGGAGGTATCGAAGGTGTTACTTACCCAATCGTTGCTGACTTAGCAAAAACTATCGCTATGGATTACGGAGTTTTAGCTGGTGAGTATGTTTACAATGAAGAAAATGATTCTTTAAAATTTGAAGGAGCTCCAGTTGCTTACCGTGGTACTTTCATCATCGACAAAAATGGTGTTGTTCGTCACGAAACAATCAACGATTTACCATTAGGACGTAACATCGATGAGTATGTACGTTTATTAGATGCAATTTTACACGTTGAGAAATATGGTGAAGTTTGTCCAGCAAACTGGGAAGAAGGAAAAGATGCTATGAACGCTACTAAAGATGGTGTAGCTTCTTACTTAGCTTCTCACTAAAAATAACTTGAAAATCTTTTGATTTTCAAAATTCACGAAGAGGCTGTCTAAAAAATTTGACAGGAGATTTTAACGAATTCATTTTCAATAAAAATCACTAAGCTCAACACTTAGACAGCCTTTTTTATACCCAATTTTTAACTTATAAAAATTAATAAAATGTTTGCAGAATTAGAACAAGATAACTTAGCACAAGTAGTTGCTGATAACAATATAGTAATTGTACAATATGGTGCTGGATGGTGTGGAAACTGCCGTTTAGTAAAACCAAAATTCAAAAAATTAGCGGCTGAATATGAAGGTCAAGCTGAGTTTTTATATGTTGATGCTGAAAAATTAGTAGAATCAAGAAAATTAGCTGAAGTTCCAAATTTACCAACTTTCGCGGTTTTCAAAGGAGGAGAAAATGTAGGACAAGTAACTGCGTCTAAAATTGATGCTGTAAAAGAATTGATCAATGAAGTTGCCGGTATTTAAGAATTTAGCAAAAAACGTTTCTATTGAAGCAATGGAAACAGCTTTAGAAGTTTTGGAAGTTTATGCTGATTCTCCAGCTGTAAAGGAGCCAGAACAAGAAGTAATTGGAGAAATGATTTCTAACATTTGTGGAGCTATGGAAATGAAGCAAATGATGGAAGAAGAAGGATTGGACGAGCGTACTGCTGCCAATACTTTTATGCAACGCGTAATGGGTTCGATTGATAAATAATTTTATCAATTAGTTAGTATAGAAAAAGGATTTCAATTGAAATCCTTTTTTGGTTTTATATAATTAATGTTGAATCCTATAAATAATCTTCAATATCACCCTTACCTTCACGTAAAACCTCTACTCCATCCGTCATATCAACAACAGTAGACGCAATATTATCTCCATAACCACTATCAATGACAGCATCTACAAGCTTCTCCCATTTTTCAAAAATCAATTCAGGATCTGTTGTATATTCTACAATTTCATCTTCATCATAAATAGAAGTTGAAGCAATAGGATTTCCTAATTTTTCGACAATCATTTGCGGAACAGCATGATCTGGAACACGAATACCAACCGTTTTTTTACCTTTGTAAGCAACAGGTAAATTGCGCGATGCATTCATGACAAATGTAAAAGGACCTGGTAAAGCGCGTTTCAAAATTTTGAACGTACTGTTATCAATTGGTAAAGTATATTGTGACAAATGGCTTAAATCATTACAAACAATAGAAAAATGAGATTTTTCAAGTTTAACACCTTTCAATCGAGCAAGTTTCTCCATTGCTTTAATATTCGTAATATCACATCCTAATCCATACACAGTATCGGAAGGATAAATAATTAAACCTCCATTTTGTAAAATCTTAACCACTTGATCAATCGCTTTTTCTTGTGGATTTTCTGGATGAATTCTGATATAATCTGCCATTTGTAAATCTTTATTCAAAGATACGAAATAGTTAACAATTCTTTTCGAAATCTATTCTATCTCCTAACCTTTAGCTAAACCTATTATTTTCTTAACTATTGTGACAAGTACCACAACCAATAATCCTGCAATCAAAGCAATCAAAGCTTCGCTAATCATCATTGGAATTGCTGTAGGTAAATGATGATGAATATAATCGATGTTATGAACAAATATCCCGCCTGAAACCAATAAAAGCGCAACAGTCCCTACAAATCCTAAAATTTTGATCACATATGGTAATGCATCAACCAAAAAATGTCCTAATTTAGAAACAGCTCCTTTGTCGTGTGATGCTTTTATCAGTTTAAAACCTGCATCATCCATACGAACAATTAAGGTTACAATCCCGTAAACACCAATGGTTGCTAAAATTGCAATAAACGAAACTGTAAAAACTTGTGTCAACATTGGTTGTTCCAAAACTGTACTCAATGCAATAATCACAATTTCTATCGAAAGGATAAAGTCCGTAATAATCGCAGATTTCACTTTTGATTTTTCCGAAACTTGCTTCTTATCTTCTACTTTATCTTCATGAATAACTTCTGAACCTTTTTTTGGACGGTGAAAAATAAACTCGATTATTTTCTCTACACCTTCAAAAGCTAAATAAAAACCTCCCAAAATCAAAACATATTTTATCACTTCTGGCATATAATGATTTAGTGTCAAAACAATTGGAACAATGATCAATTTATTGATAAAAGAGCCTTTTGTTATTGCCCATAAAACTGGTATTTCGCGCGAAGATAAAAATCCCGTTGCTTTCTCAGCATTTACAGCCAAATCATCTCCTAAAATCCCTGCTGTTTTACTCGCTGCTACTTTACTTGTAACCGCTACATCATCCATCAATGCTGCAATATCATCTAAAATTGCAAATATTCCTGAAGCCATATTATTGTTATTTTTTGGTTCGTAAAAGTAAAAAAAAATGTCAAATCTTTATAGATTATTTTTATGTTCTTTCGACGATTCATTTCAAGTAAATTGCACTCCAAATTCTGACTATAAACCTGATTAATTTTAAACTAAATTAAGTCCTTTCGGAAACTAATCATTAATTTTAAAGAGAAATATATTAAGCTTATAAAATGGAAAATTCTTTCGGTCAGTTAAAGAAACATATTCAAATTTTCACTTCAATTTCTGAAGAAGAATTTCACGATTCAGTCCAATATTTTGAGAAATTTTCGGTGAAGAAAAAAGAAATGATTCATAAAGCTGGAACAGTTTGTACGTACAATTATTTTATTATTTCTGGATGTATTCGATTATTTTTCATCAATGAAAAAGGTGTAGAACAAACCATTGATTTTGCTATCGAAAATTGGTGGTTGACAGATTTGTTTTCTTACATTAATCAACAAAGTTCTGAGTTTTATATTCAAGCTGTAGAAAATGCAATTATTATGAAAATGAGTAAAACGAACGAAGAAATTTTATGCGAAAAACATCCTATTTTCAATTCGTATTTCAAACAAATTTATCAAAAAGCAAATGCTGCTGCTCAAATGCGTTCCAAATATTTGAAAGAGTTTTCGAAAGAGGAGTTTTATCTTCACTTCAAGAAAAATTTTCCTGAGTTTTTACAACGTGTTCCGCAATATTTATTAGCTTCTTATTTAGGTTTCACACCCGAATATTTAAGCGAAATCCGAAAGAAAGAGTTTTCTTAAACCAGTTTAATTTTATTGAATAAATAATCAACGAACTTTGTAAAAAATTAAGAAATGAAATCACGATTAAACATTCAAAAATTAGAACCAAAAGCTTACGAAGCAATGTATGGTCTAGAGAATTATTTAGCAAATTCTGAATTAGATAAATTACATTTAGAACTTATTAAAATCAAAGCTTCACAAATCAATGGTTGTGCTTTTTGTATTAATATGCACACCAAAGACGCGATGAAATTAGGCGAAACAAATCAACGTATTTTTTTGTTGAATGCGTGGCGAGAAACGACACTTTTTACAGAAGAAGAGCGTGTGATATTGGAGATGACAGAAGAAATTACAAATATTAGTCAACATGGTTTATCAGAAGAAACTTATCAAAAAGCATTAACACTTTTTTCTGAAAATTATATTGCGATTATCATTATTGCAATTACCACGATTAATGCTTGGAATAGAATTGCAATCAGTTCTCATATGACGGTTTAAAATTTTAGCTTCAGAAATCTGAAGCTTTTTTTGTGCTAAAAATCGGCTTTCGGATTAAAATAGTTTATTTTTGAGTCTTGAAGTAAAATTGATATGAATATTTACGATTTAATTGTTGACGATAAGGAAGAAATTTCTTTGAATGATGTTTTTTTAGATGATCAAAATCTTGCTCAAGTAAAACAACTTATCAAAGAACATAGATATATAGAGGAATTGAGTAAATATAATTTACCTGTCAATAATAAAATTTTGTTGCATGGATTTTCAGGTTGTGGAAAAACAACAACTGCAAAAGCAATTGCAAATGAAATCGGAAAACCAATATTGATTTTGAATTTAAGTAATATTGTTTCATCAAGAATTGGTGAAACTTCGCAAAATATTCGAATGCTTTTTGATAAAGCTGCTCGTGAAAAAGCAATTCTATTTTTGGATGAGTTTGACCAAATCGGAAAAGCGCGTGGAAATGATGACAAAGATGTTGGCGAAATGCGTCGTTTAGTGAACACAGTAATTCAATTAATTGATTATTTGCCACAAAATTCGTTGTTGATAGCCGCAACAAATCATCCACATATTATTGATGTTGCATTGTTGAGAAGATTTCAATTAAAAATTGATTTCAAAATGCCAACTTCTGAAATGTTAGATGTTTATTATGATAAACTTTTAAACGATTTACCAAAAGATATTCAATCACTCAAACGAAAATATAACGTTTCATTTGCAGAAGCTAAAGATTATGCACTTACAAACGCAAAAGCATTACTGATTGAAAAATTAGAACGTCAAGCAAATTCTTAAAACCAAAATATGGAAGACGAATTAATTTATTTCAGAGAACTTTTGGACACTGATGTAGCACGACTTTTCGAAATTTATTCGAATGCAAAAGCCATGAAATACCGCGAAACCGCTCCAATGAAAACAATCGAAGATTCGTACAAAATGCTGGAAAGAGATAAAGAAAAAAAGAATTCTGGATATGAATTTCGTTTTGCTGTTATCGAAAAATCTTCTGAAACCTTGATTGGTACTGTGATGTTTCAACCTGTTCACGACAAAGCGATTATTGGCTATTCGATTGATGAACAATTTTGGAACAGAGGTTACGCAACACGAATCATCAATCTGATTTCGAAAGAGTTGAAATCGAGAAAATATATGCTGATTGAAGCTTGGGTGAAAAAAGAAAATATCGCCTCGTCTAAAGCCTTATTAAAAAATAATTTTCAACAGATTTCGCAAACAATTTATCCGAAAAATCATCTTTTTCAATTAAGATTTACTTATTCTTAAGTTTTACTTAAGATAAGTCTTTAAGCATTAATTTCTAAAATCATCGTCCTAATTTTGTAACAGAATAAAATTTCTGGTCATGATTTTTACTATTTTTCTCCTATTTATTGGAGCTATTTTAGCATTTTGGATAAGTGCAATTTGTGGCGGTGGCGCAAGTTTAATCTTAATTCCAATCCTCAATCTTATTATTCCAACTTCGTTAGTCCCTTTTTCGTTAACAATCGGAACATTTACAAGTTCTGCCTCTCGAATAGCGGCTTTCAGAAAATCTGTACATTGGAAAATCTTCTTTTGGTTCGTGCCATTTTCGATTCCAGCAGTTTTAATGGGCGCTTATTTAATCAAATTTATCAACCCAATTTATTTACAAATTATTGTAGCTGTATTATTGATTTCAAATGTTCCACAATTATTTCTAAACAAAAAACAACAAGACAATGAAGAAAAACCTTCACCAAAATATATTTTGGCCATTGTTGGTTTTTTAGCTGGATTCGTTTCTGGAATAACAGGAGCAATAGGTTTATTATTCAATAGATTTTATTTAAAATATGGATTAACAAAAGAAGAAATTATTGCAACGCGAGCTGCCAACGAAATTATACTTCATATCATAAAATTAATCATTTATATTGTTCTTGCTTTATACTCAAAGAACGCATTATTACTTGGATTGACGATTGCAATTGCCTCAATTATTTCTTCTTATACGGTCAAATATATTTTACCTTATTTTAGCGATTTTATTTTCAGAAAAGTTGGCTATGCAGCGATGGTTATTTCTGGAATTACACTTTTTTATACAAGTTCCCAAAAAATCATTCAAGAAGATAAAGTTCAACTTACAACAACAAGTAAAGGTGACGAAAATGAAACCACTTTAAAATGGCGAAACAGCGATTTTGTGATGGAATATTCGTTAGATGGTGAATTTGAGATTGAACGTCCAATTCAACCGAATGAATTACCTAAAAATTTATTAAAGAAATACAATGAAATTTTACCTAATTACGATAAAATCCATCTCGAAAAAGTATTCAGAATTGGAGAAGATAGTTATGAGTTTTATTGTTACAAAGACAATAAACTGACCAAATTTGAACTGAAAGAATAGAAGATTGAACAATTAATTTTTACGAAACATTATTTTTGATAAATTATTCTTAAGTTTAACCAACATTACTATAAAAAATTTATGAATACAAAAGATAATCCCAAACTAATACGAGCTTGGATTTCTTACGACTGGGCAAATTCTGTTCATTCTTTAGTTATTGCCTCTGCTATTTTTCCGGTTTATTACACTTTAATGACCTATGATGCGAACGATCACCCAATTAAATTTTTAGGATTATTACCAGAGTCCGCATTCAATTTTTCATTGGCAATTGCTTTCTTTTTTGTGATTGTTTTGTCTCCTGTTTTATCTTCAATTGCAGATTTAATCGGAAATAAAATAAAATTTCTTCGCTTTTTTTGCTATTTAGGATCTTTCTCATGCATCGGAATGTTTTTCTTTACATCAAGCGATTTAGTTTGGTTAGCTTTATTACTCAATATCACTGCAAGCATAGGTTTTTGGGGAAGTTTAGTTTTTTACAACGCCTATTTACCAGAAATTGTCTCAGACGAAAAAATGGACAAAGTTTCGGCGCAAGGTTATATGTTTGGTTATATTGGTTCTGTCATTTTATTGACGATTTGTTTGGCAATGATACAATTCGCCCCAGAAGAACAACAAGCAATGTTTACTCGAATAAGTTTCTTATTAACAGGAATTTGGTGGTTAGGATTTGGACAAATTGCATTAAGTAAATTACCAAACCACAAATATGATCGCGAAATTCCAAAAGATATCATCAAATCGAGTTTTAGAAATTTAAAACATACCTTCAAAGATCTTAATCAATACAAAAATATTCGTGTTTTTTTGGCTGGATTTTTCTTTTACAGTTTAGCAATGCAAACTATCTTTTTGATGGCGGCAATGTTTGGAAGTTCAGAAATAGGAATGGAATCTTCAGAATTGATTATGACCATTTTATTAATTCAAATTGAAGCTGTTTTAGGTGCATGGTTATTCTCTTTTCTATCAGGAAAAATAGGAAATAAGAAAACCTTATTAATCGGGATTTTTATCTGGATTATTACATGTATTATTGGTTATTTGATTAATAAAAATGATCCTAATGTAAAAACTCAATTTTACGTAATGGCTGCAATGGTTGGTCTTGTAATGGGAGGTTTGCAAGCTTTATCACGTTCTACATACGCCAAATTATTACCAGAAACAGAAGATACTACAACCTATTTTAGCTTTTACGATGTTTTCGAAAAATTTGCCTTATTTTTAGGTTTAGTTATTTATGGATTATTGATTGAATATTCTGGCGGAATGAAAGCTTCGGCACTTGCAATGGGCGTTTCGTTTGCGATTAGTTTCGTTATTTTATTGTTCTATAAAATGGAAAAGAAGTAAAGTCATTTATATCAAATAAAAAAATAAACCCCAATATTTTAAATCAATATTGGGGTTTATTTTTAACAATTTACAATCTTCCTTTTTCCGAACTACTTTTTGATTGTTCTATTGTGAATGATTTTCCGAAATTGTATCGAATTCCAACACGATAATAGCGAGCGGATTGTCCTGTATAAACAAATTTTGTATCGTTACTAAAACTTTGATCTTGCCAAGCTCTATCTTTAAATACATTGTTCACATTAAACGAAACCTCGAATTTTTTATCCAAAAATAACGCTCTCAAACCAAAAGCTGTACTCCAATTAGCGCGACTTCTTGACATGGCATCAATTGTTTTTGTTGTATAATTTGTGGTATGATTAAACAATAATGTTTTCGATTTATTCAATTCTAAATTATTTGTCAAACGAAATTCTCCATTAAATCCATCCAATACATAATTGTATTCAGGAATAATTCCTTTTGTTTTCTTGTAATACAAATCAATCGTTCCATTGACTTTCCACCATTTTACAAGCTTGAAATTTAGATTTTCACTAATTCCAAAACTCTCCGAATCAGCATAATTATATGGAATCCAATTTTGTGTATTTTCTGTTGGATTTACAACCACAATTTGATTGATTTCATCCGTAGAATTTCTGTAATATAATGTTGTAACTGCCAAATCTTTGTATGCATATTCCAACTCATAATTATACGAATAAGAAGGTTTTAATTTCGGATTTCCTTCGGCAAAAGAATAAGGAGAATAAATGGTACGAAACGGATTCAATTGTCCCATAAAAGGTCGATCAATACGACGCCCAACATTAATACTTAACGAATGATTTTCAGCAGGTTTATACATCAAATAAGCGGTTGGAAATAATCCATCATATTTATAGGTATCATGTTGATTTTCTTGCGGAGAAAAACCTTTTGCATCTGTATTTTCGTATCTCAAACCAACTTTTGCAGACCATTTTTCTGAAATATCTTTTTCAATACTCGCATAAAAAGCCAAAATATTTTCGTCATAATAAAAACCATTACTCAACTTTTCATCATAAACAGGCGACCCAGAAGATGTGTTGTAAAATAAATTATCGCTATTATTTTTCGTCCAACTATAACGTCCACCATAATTTAGTTTCCAAGTATTAACGGGATGTTCCATATCAATATTCAAACTATAATTATTTGCTTTTTGGTCGGACAAACTTTTATTTCCTTGATATTCTGTTTTATTTTCAACATCTTCTGAATTAAAAAATCGGTTTGAAGTTACACTTGTATTGTTATTATTAAAATTTACCCAATCAAAATCAAATGTCAGTTTTTTTCCGATCGTATCCATTTTATAAATCACATGATAATTCAGCGTATTGTATTTCGTGTTTCCTTTGCTTCCATTTCGATCATTCAGAATATAACTCAACAATTCATTTTTATCCAAACTATTTATCGTTGTTTTCGTGCCACCAGTTCCTTTTCGATTTCCAGCATATAAATCAACCGTAAAACCAGTCGTCAATTTATCTGAAACTTTATAATCCAATCCTAATTTTCCGCCAATATTTCTATTTTTTCCACTATTTTTTTCTCTTTCAGTCCAAACTTCATTAGTCTTTCTAAAATAAATATCAGATTGTCCAATTCCATCATATTCACCAAAACCACCAAAAATATTCGAAACTAAAGTCCATTTATTTTTTCGGTAATTAAACGATGCACTATTGTTCCAATATGGTTTGTTATAATGTTGCAATGATGACGACAAACTTCCATTCCACGAGTCTTTTTTGCCTGATTTCAGTACAATATTGAGAATTCCACTATTTCCTATTGCTTGATATTTTGCGGGTGGATTTGTAATTACTTCAATTTTCTCGGTATCATCTGCACGAAGCGTTTTTAAATAATTTATCAATTGATCACCAGACATTTCTAACAAACGATCGTCCACCATCACACGCAAATTACTTTTACCAATTATCGAAACTACATCATTATCAACCTTCACACGAGGTGCCAATTTTAGCAAATCTAATGCATCTCCACCTTTAGCTCCTTCAGCTAAATCTGCATTAAAAACAAGTCGATCAACTTTCTTTTCAATTAATTTTTTCTGACTTTTTACAACTGTTTCATTTAATGTAATGTTTTCAGTTTTTGGAAGAATTATTACGCCTAAATCTTGATTTTGTCCACATAAAATCGTTTGAGTATAAAGTAAAACTCCAGCTTCTTCTATTCGAAACGTATAATTTCCTTCGGGTAATTCGACCACAAAATTTCCTTTATCATCAGTTGAAATTTCATCAATAATTTGATCATCTTTCAGAATAATCACATCAGCCAAACTAACAGACGTTTGATTCGCATATTGCAAGCTTCCTTTATATTGTTGTTGCGCAAAAATCGAGGTCGAGGCAAATAATAAAATTGGTATATATAATTTAGACATATTAGGTTTGTTTACTATAATGACGTGTGAATTGTAGAAAAGTTACATAGAAAATGAATAATAATTGAATTTGTCTTTAAAAAATAAATTAACAATGATTTAATATTTAAAGAATTTTACTACATTTCAAAAAATAATTTTAACTGATTAAAAAAATATAAATGAATGGATTTTAATGAATTAAAAAACAAATTAGTGCAATCAACCAAACAAGCCTTTTTGAAAATTTATAACGAAAATCCTTCCCAAGACCTTTACGCTTTTGCCTTGTGCAATAACGACTCGAAAATAGCTATTCATCCTTCGGCAAATTCTGTAGAACATTTGGAAAAAGTTTCGGATGAAGACGATTTTTGTTACTACAAATACGAGCCTTCTGAATGGAAATATTATTATTTAGGAGCTGAAAATTCTTTTCAAGAAATCAATCAAATGTGCAAAGAAATCGTTGATGAACACGACGATGACGAAGATTGGTTTTATCAATTTCAGAATAAAATTAATGAAAAATGTATCGAAGTTTTAGAAGAATTAAAGAATGAAAATTTCTTTTCTAAATTAATTGGTAAAGATATTTTCTTAAACTTTTCTGTAATTGATGATGATTTGAACAAAGAAAAACAACAAAAAATTATTACTCGATTGAATGATAATTCGTATAAAGAAGATTATTTTGAATGGATGACAACTTGGGGTAAAAACAAAAAAAGAGCTTTATAAAAAGCTCTTTTTTTATTTGATAATATTTCTTAAAATCTTAGATTTCTTTTCTCAATCTCGCAACCGGAATATTTAGTTGTTCGCGATATTTTGCAATTGTACGACGAGCAATTGGATAACCTTTTTCTTTTAAAATTTCGGTTAATTTTTCGTCTGTCAAAGGTTTACGTTTGTCTTCATCTGCAATTACATCTTGTAAAATTCGTTTAATTTCGCGCGTCGAAACTTCTTCACCTTCATCATTTGTTAACGATTCTGAGAACAAATCTTTTATCAAAAATGTTCCGTAAGGCGTTGTAACATATTTAGAATTCGCAACACGAGAAACTGTCGAAATGTCCATTCCAATTCTGTCTGAAATATCTTTCAAAATCATCGGTTTGATTTTCGTTTCGTCTCCTGTTAAGAAATATTCTTTTTGAAATTTCATAATCGCTTCCATCGTGTACAAAAGCGTATTACGGCGTTGCTGAACCGCATCAATAAACCACCTCGCAGAATCTAACTTTTGTTTGACAAACATCACAGCTTCTTTCTGTTGATTCGATTTATTTTCGGTTTTTTTGTATGTATCTAACATTTCTGCAAACGCACTCGAAATTTTCAATTCTGGTACATTACGTCCATTTAACGATAATTCTAAATCGCCATCGTTGATATGAATCGTAAAATCTGGCGTTATTTGCTCTACAATTTTACTACTACTCGAAAATGATTTTCCTGGTTTTGGATTCAAACGTTCAATCTCCGAAATTGCATCACGCAACTCGTCATCATCCGCATCATATTTTGCCATCAATTTAGAATAATGCTTTTTCGTAAATGCATCAAACGATTCTGAAATTAATTTTTCTGCTAGTTCTACTGCTTCAGTTTGATTTTTATTTTCTAATTGAATCAATAAACATTCTTGCAAATCACGCGCACCTACACCAACTGGATCCATTCGTTGAATATAATTAATCAACAAATTTTCGACCTCTTCTGGCGAAGTGTAAATATTTTGCGAGAATGCTAAATCGTCAACCAACGATTTAATATCACGACGCATATAACCATCATCGTCAATATTTCCTAAGATAAATTCAGCAATTTGAAATTGTTCCGAAGTTAATCGATTCGTATATAATTGTGATGTCAAAAACTCGATAAAGCTCTCTCCTTGCGCGTAAGGAACAGATTTATCTTCGTCATCATCACTATAATTATTCGTATACGTTTTATAATTTGGGATGTCATCATCGCTCAAATAATCATCAATATTGATGTCACTTGTGTCAATCACTTGCTCGTCGCCAAAATCATCACTCTGATTGTCCCATTCTTCCTGTTCTCCTCCGTAATCTTCATCATATTCAGAAGATTGATCATCCAAAGCAGGGTTTTCTTCCAACTCTTCCTTTACGCGTTGTTCAAAAGCAACCGTAGGAAGTTGAACCAACTTCATTAATTGGATTTGTTGTGGCGATAGTTTTTGTTGTAATTTTAAATTTAATTCCTGCTTTAACATATTTTGGGTTTTGGCTTATATAAAAAACGGATTTAGCTTAAAGTTACAATTTTTAAGCATAAATCCGTAAAAATATTTTGATTAAAATTCAGCGTTATTCGGTGTTCTAGGGAAAGGAATTACGTCACGAATGTTACCCATTCCTGTAACGAATAATACCAAACGCTCTAAACCTAAACCGAAACCTGAATGTGGCACAGAACCGAAACGTCTTGTGTCACGGTACCACCATAATTCTTCTTTATCAATTCCGAATTTTTCCATTTTTTCGTCTAAAACTTCTAAACGCTCTTCACGTTCAGAACCTCCGATAATTTCTCCGATTCCAGGGAATAAAACGTCCATTGCGCGAACTGTTTTTCCATCATCATTCATACGCATGTAAAATGCTTTGATTTCTGCAGGATAATCAAATAAAATAACTGGCGTTTTGAAATGTTTCTCAACTAAATAACGTTCGTGTTCTGATTGTAAATCTGCTCCCCAACCTTCGATTGGATATTTGAATTTACCTTTTTTATTTGGTTTAGAATCTTTTAAGATATCTATTGCTTCTGTATAAGTTAAACGAATGAATTTGTTATTTAAAACATATTCTAAACGCTCAATTAAACCTAATTCAGAACGCTCTGCTTCTGGTTTTTGTTTTTGTTCTTTGTCAAAACGTTCAGCTAAGAATTTCAAATCATCTTTACACGTTTCCATTGCATAAGTGATAACAGATTTCATAAAATCTTCTGCCAAATCCATATTTTGATCTAAACGGAAAAACGCAACTTCTGGCTCAATCATCCAGAATTCAGCTAAGTGACGAGAAGTATTCGAGTTTTCTGCACGGAAAGTAGGTCCAAATGTATAAATTTTCCCTAATCCCATTGCTGCTGTTTCTCCTTCTAACTGTCCAGAAACCGTTAAGTTAGTCGATTTACCAAAGAAATCTTGTGTATAATCTACTTTACCTTCTTCATTTTTAGGTAAGTTTTCCATATCCAAGTTTGTGATATGAAACATCTCTCCTGCTCCTTCAGCATCAGATCCTGTAATAATTGGCGTGTTGATGTAAACGAATCCATTTTCGTTGAAATACTTGTGAATCCCGAACATTAACGCGTTACGAACACGCATAGTTGCAGCAAAAACATTTGTTCTGAAACGTAAATGTGCTTGCTCACGCAAAATCTCTAAACTGTGTTGTTTTGGTTGTAAAATTGTTCCTTTTAAATCATCAGATGGCGCAGTTCCTAAAATTTTGATTTCTTTCGCAACAATTTCAATCTCTTGACCAGCTCCTTCACTTTCTACCACTTCTCCTTTTACTTGTAAAGAAGCTGCTGTAGAAATTTGTTTTATAATTGATTCGTCAAAATTTTCGAAATCTACTACTACTTGAATATTATTAATTGTAGAACCGTCATTCAACGCGATGAAACGATTACTTCTGAACGATCTTACCCATCCATTTACAACTACTTCCTGTAGCAACAAATCCTTGCCTTTTTCTAATAAGGCTTTAATTCCGTACGATTGCATAATTTTTTAATTTATCCTTACAAATTTAGTTATTATTTAAAGTTATAAAAATTATAGGCATAATTTTTGCGAATATTTTTCAACCAACCTAAAAATCCTTTACAATTTCAATGAAAATGTAAAGGATTTTTGATTTTAGTTTATTTTTTGAAGTGAAATTATTCTAGTTCTTAGATTCAAAACGCAAAAGAAGTTCATTTATTCTTTGAATAAGAACTTTATCAGAATTATTATTTTGAATTAAATAATCTACATAATTTTTTAATTCGTAAAATTGACTATCAGTTTTAATTTGATCTTTCTCAATTATCTTTTCGATTCTTTTAAAATATGATTCAAAAATATCAATGTCATAATTGGTTGTCTTTATCAAATATTCATTAAAACCAAAATCTCTATCTTCGATAAAATCAGACGTTAAATCTTTAAACCAGTTTTTTAAAATAGTTAATTTTCTTTTTGAATAATACTCCTCTGTTTGAGTTTTTAGACGAATATATTCATCTTTCATTTCATTATTAAAAGCAAGATGAACAATATAATAATCTATAGTCGCAAGTACTAAATCTCTATATTTTTTAAGTTCAAACTCTTTATTCATAAATTTAAATCAATATATACGATTCTGAAACGAGTCCAGAATGACAAAATCTAAATACCTACAAAAAATTCAAATTTACAGTTAATTTTAAATAGAAATTATCTTGGAATTTTTCTTCTGAATAAGCACCTAAACGGTAAAATGCTCCCAATCCAAATGTTTTGAAAATTAAATTATTTACTTCAACTCCTGTTTCGTGGTAATAATGATTCAATGTTTTGAAATCTAAATTTTGATGATCTGTTTTATCTTTCATATCACCTAAAACTCCACGGTAAACGAATTGTGGGAAAATAATTTTGTTTCCGACTTTAACGCCAGCAAAAATATGTTTCAATTGAAAGGATACAAATCGATCCGAATAAAATTCTCCAGGACGCATTGTTTCGAAATTTGTTAAACCTCCTACTCCAAAGTTTGCAAAATCATTACGTTTTGCGTTTCCTTGTCCTTCGAACAAGTTCATCAACGGCATTTTTCCTTCAACCCAACCCGCATTTACATTGAAATTTGTTTTACCAACTCGCGTATCGAACACATCAAAATAAGAAATATTGAAACGAAGTGGATCATAATCAGAATTGAAAATATCCCAATATTTCGTCAACATTGCATAGAAAACAGATTTCCCGCTATTCACCGTCACTTTTCCGTAAGGCGTGCGGATAAACTTGTCTTTTGGTGCAAAACGGATCGCTAATTGCGTATTATACAAATCGTACCAACCTATATTATTCAGGAAAGAATAATCAAATTCTGCTTGTTGTTTTTCATAATTTGCCGAAATATTGAAGGTTACATTCTTGAAAATATCTTGCTCATATCCAAAAGAATAATGTTTATACGAAAAATATTCGTGATTATAAATATTACTAAAAGCTCCAGAAATTAGACGTGTATAATTCGATTGTAATAAAATTGGCGTTTTCCCAGAAGCCGAAACATCTTGCGAGTATTTTGCAAAAATTCGACCCGAATAAGGCTTATTTACATAATAATCTCCACCAAATCCAAACTTGAATGTTTCATCTTTGAAACCATAAGCTGAATACGCATTCAACGAATATTTATCGCTCCAATTTTCATTTGTATTAAACGCGGCACCAAGTCTAAAACCTTCGTAATCATTAAACGCTAAGATTTTTGTTAAATCTAAATCAACTTTTCCTAATGATAATTTCCCACCAGAATTGATGATTCTCATCAATTTCATTTGACGTTCTAACTTATATTTATCGCCAATACTATCAATTGTCGTATAAGTATTTCGCTCTTTGTTTGATAATGACGAATCGCGGTAATCTTCCATCACATTGTCCCATTTCTTTTCGTTCATATTTTGAAAAGAAATTTCGTCTTCGTAACCTAAAAATTCGTTGCGTTTGAAATGTGCTGGATTTTGAATATCCTTGAAAGTTGTTTCAAGATTAATCCAAATTTTTTCTTTTTTATCAATAAAATCATCATCGGATAATTTCTCTGTAATCTTAAAATTACCAGCTTCCATGCGATATTTTTGTTGATTTGGAATCCAAGAACCATTATTCAATTTCCAATCTGCTTCTAATTCTGCAACATAATTTGAAATCGTATTTTCTGCTTCAATTTTGATTAAAGCATACGTTCTATCATCAATCCAAAGTGTTCCTTTAATTTGTCTTTTATCCGTTTTGATTGAAGGGAAAAAGCTAATAACAGCCGTTTTTCGCCCATCAATAAAAATATCCTCTTTGAAACCATAACGGTAATGCGAAAGACCTTCTCGACTTACTGGATTAATAATTCCTTTGAAGAAAAAATTGATTTTATCTTGATCAAAATTGAACGCAATTGGTTGCATCGCCAAATATTCGTACAAAGGCGAACGCATTCCAGAAATACGAGAAGATTGCACGATATTTTTTAGTCCAAAACGCTTCGAAACTTTATGATCCATTGCACGTTCTCCCAAAAATAAATGACTGTTGTCTAACAATTTTTTCCATTGATTATTGACAGAATCTTTGTGATTTTGAGGTTGAATGATAAACGGAATCGAATCGTTATTTACTGTACTCCAAAATTTAGTGTATGATTTTAGGAAAATATTTCCTCCGTTTCTGATTGTATTTTTGGATTGATTGCGAATTGCTTTGATAATCAAATTACGACCAACAGAATCATTTGTCGTAAAACTAACCTCATCCAAACTAATGAAAGAAGGTTTCATCATAATTTCCACCAACTTTTTACCATCAGTCTGAATACTTTCTGAGAAATATCCGTTTTTGATTATATCAATAAAATGAACAGAATCATTGATATCCAATTCTCCTAATTCGTCTGTTTGACCAAGAAATTGTTTGGTATCGCTGTAAACATTAGCACCAGTTAAACGAAATTCGTCTTGAGCATCGAATACTCTCACTTTAATTTGAGCAAATGTGGCAATTGAAATACAGAAATTTAGCAGGAATATATAGTTCTTCATCTTTTGAAATTGATTATGCAAATAAATAAAAAAAGCAGCGAAACGCTGCCTTAAAATATTTTTTTTTCAAGAAAGATTAAACTTTCATGATTTCAGCTTCTTTTTTCGTTAAAGCTTCTTCTAATTTCTTAGAAAACTTGTCTGTTAATCCTTGAACACGTGTTTCGTAATCTTTCACCATGTCTTCAGAAGCTTCTTTTACAGCTTTTAACGCTTTGTTCGCATCTTGACGTGCATTACGAAGAGAAATTTTAGCAGTTTCCATATCCGATTTGGCCATTTTCACCAACTCTTTACGACGTTCTTCTGTTACTGGAGGAATACTGATAATAATTGTATCTCCATTGTTAGAAGGTGCAAAACCTAAATTAGCATTGATGATTGCTTTTTCAATTTCATGAATTAAATTTCTCTCGTATGGTTGAATGCTCAATGTCATTGCATCTGGTGTATTTACATTTGCAATTTGAGTTAACGGAGATAAACTTCCGTAGTAATCAACACGAACTGAACTTAACATTGCAGGAGTAGCTTTACCTGCTCTTAATTTGTCGAATGCAACCTCTAAGTGACTTACAGTTCCCTGCATTTGCTCCTTAGCCGTTTCTAAAATAATATCTAATTCTTCCATTTCGGGATTTATTTATTTGTTACTAGAGTACCTACGTTATCTCCTAAAATTAATTTTTTCAAGTTACCATCTGTATTCATATCAAATACAATAATAGGTAAATTATTTTCTTCACTCAAAGTAAAAGCTGTCATATCCATTACTTTTAAGTTTTTATCGTAAACTTCTTGATAAGAAATTGTTTCGAATTTCTCTGCTGTTGGATCTTTTTCTGGATCTGCAGTATAAATTCCATCAACACGAGTTCCTTTCAAAATAACATCAGCTTGCGTTTCAATTGCTCTCAAAACGGCTGCTGTATCTGTTGTAAAATATGGATTTCCTGTTCCTGCACCAAAAATTACGACACGACCTTTTTCTAGATGACGCGTAGCTCTTCTTTTGATAAATGGTTCTGCGATTTGCTCCATACGAATAGCCGTTTGTAAACGTGTATTAACACCAGCATCTTCCAAAGCTCCTTGCAATGCCATACTGTTAATCACAGTTGCCAACATTCCCATATAATCTCCTTGTACACGATCCATACCAGAAGCAACACCTTGTACACCTCTAAAAATATTACCACCTCCGATTACGATTGCCACTTCGCAACCAAGTTCAGCAACTTCTCTAATTTGTTGCGCATATTGTTTCAGCATATTTGGATCAATACCATATTGTAAATCTCCCATTAATGCTTCACCACTCAATTTAAGTAATATTCTTTTGTATTTCATCTTGTCAAAGGTTTTCTTTTGCAAATATAATTTTTCTATTCTGATTTATCCTAACGTTCGAAAATGTCAAACGCATTTTTTGTTGTAATTGCTGCAATTTCAGCTGGTGTTTGATGGTAAATATCAACCAACTTATCGCAAACATGTGTCAAATAACTACTTTCATTTCGTTTTCCACGAAACGGAACTGGCGCTAAATAAGGTGAATCTGTTTCGAGAACGATATGTTTGATATCAAAATCACCTAAAAATTGATCTATTTTACCATTTTTAAAGGTTACAACTCCACCAATTCCTAATTTCAAATTGAAATCTATTGCGCGTTGTGCATCTTCTTTTGTTCCTGAAAAACAATGAAAAATTCCGAATAATTTTTCATCTTTCACTTCTTCTAACACTTCAAAAACTTCATTGAAAGCATCTCGACAATGAATGATAATTGGTAAATTCTTTTCTTTTGCCCATTCAATTTGCATTTTAAATGCATCTTGTTGCGTTTGTAAAAATTCTTTTTCCCAATACAAATCAATTCCGATTTCGCCAATTGCTTTAAATGGTCGTTTATCAATCCATTCGCGCACATGAGCCAATTCGTCTTCTATTGTATCTGGATGAACCGAACACGGATGCAAACCCATCATCGCAAACATCGAATCTTGGTGAGCAGCTTCTAACGCCAACATTCTATCCGTGTAACTTTTATCAATTGCTGGCAAATAAAATCGCTCTACTCCATTTTGCTTTGCTCGCGCAATTACTTCATCTATATCATTCTCAAATTGCTCCGAATATAGATGTGTATGTGTATCAATTAACATGTTTTATTTTTGATTTCAAAAGTTCATTTTCAACTGAAAAATCAAGTTGATTTCCTTTTTCTAATTCATTCATCAATGTAATCGTTTTTACTAAAAATTGTTGATAATTGTCTGATCCTTCATTAAAAGGGCGATGATTAATTGCTGAAATAACTTTATTTATTTTTTGAATAATTGTTTGCGTTGATTGCTCGAAATAAGTTTCTGAAAACTTTTCCCAAATATAATCAACGGCTTGTTTCGATGGATGAATCAAATCTTCTTTGAAAAAACGATAATCTCTCAAATCATCTAAAACTAATTCATATGACGGGAAATATTCAACTTGATTATTTTGAAGACTTAATTGATATAAAGCATCCAACAGTCTAGCTTTACTTACATTATTTTCGATCATTCCATCTTTTGTATGACGAACAGGACTAACTGTTGTAATGATGCGAATAGTTGGATTAATTTTCTTCAAATCTGAAACAATCAATTCCAACGATTTTAGATTATCTTCTGTTGTTAATAATCTTTTTTCAAATTGTTTTGCCTCAACTTTATGACAATTCGCGACAACTTGATTTGAAGTTTTCCATTCATAAATCCACGATGTTCCCAATGTAATCATCAACACATCACAAGAATGAATGTAATCATGAACCTGATTGATTGTTGAATTTAATTCCTCTAAAACAGCTTCTTTCGTCAACGCATTAAACGACGAATGTACATCGAAACAGAAAAATTCTTCTCCGTTTTGATGTACATCAGTTATTGTAAAATATTTTTTATGAATGCTTCTTTCTATTAAATTTTGAATGGAATGTGAATTAAAAATCACTCCAAATGGATTAATTAATCCATCAAACTTTAAATCGGTCAAACGCTTTCCAATTTCATCTGAAAAACAAGAACCTATCGTCAATATTTTGTGTTGATGATTGAGTTTAAAATCAGAAGATTGAATTTGAAAAGACGTTCGAAATTGCATTTTTTATCCTTGTCGATCAATTAAAACTTCGCTTAATTCTCTCAAATAAGATTTACGTTCTTCTGGAACATCAATTTGATCCAAATAGCTGTGCGCTTTATTCGTATATTCTCTAATTAACGTTGAAAGTTTACGGTTAACATTCAGTTTTCTGAATAATTTTTCTACCGCATATACCTTATCGATATTATCTGTATTTGAACTATACCAATATAATAATTCCTCTTTTTCTTCTTCGTTTGCCGCTTCTAAAGCAGAAATGTAAAGAATCGTTTTCTTATTCTCGAAAATATCTCCAGCGTGTTTTTTACCTAAATGTTCAAGGCTACCAAAAACATCCAAATAATCATCTTTCAATTGATACGCGATTCCTAAATTCAAACCATATTGGTACAATTTATCTGAATCCTCCTCCGAAGCATTTCCAATCATTGCGCCTAATTTCAAAGCACAACCAAGTAAAACACTCGTTTTTAGAGAAATCATTTTGATGTAATCTTCGTATGAAACATTCAATTTTGTTTCATAATTCACATCCAATTGCTGTCCTTCACAAACTTCTAAAGCAGTTTTAGAAAATAATCTTGTCGAACGTTTAAATAATTCTGGTTCTAAATCTTCTAAATATTGATATGCTTTTACCAACATCGCATCACCAGAAAGAATCGCTGTATTTAATCCAAATTTTTCGTGAACTGTTGGTTTACTTCTTCTTAATGAAGCATTGTCCATAATATCGTCGTGCATCAACGAAAAATTATGAAAAAACTCAATCGCTAACGAAGGTTTCAACGCTTTTTCAACTTCACCATCAAACAAATCAGTTCCCAATAAAGTCAAAATTGGACGAATTCTTTTACCACCAATATTCAAAATATAATCCATCGGTTCGTATAATTCTTCTGGATTTTTAGAAAATGGATTTTTATCGATTGTTTCGGCAATTAATTCGTGAAATTTATCAAATGAGTACATAGTTTGATTTTTGTAAAAATTAAGTTTTGGCAAATATAACTAAGAATGATTGATTTTGGGTTGTTTTCTTTTATTTTTGATTGAACCTAAAAATTCGTTTCCGACAATCAAATACAAAAGAATTTGACCAATAATCGCCGCAATAAAATAAGGATGACCTTTTTGTAAAACAATCTCAGCACTTTGCAGCAAAGGAATTGTCCAAAAATAAGTGGAAACAATTACTAAAAGCAACGCATTAAGCCTAAAAATCCAGATTTTATTCATTTTATATGTTCCGAAATGGATAAATAAAGCGCCCAAAAAAGTATAAGCCAATACCTCAAAAAATTCATTCAGCACAAATTGTTCTCTAAATAAGCCAAAAATATCTTTGTGACTTACAAACAAAAATTCTTCAGGAACAAGATAACTCCAATGGTTTGCAATAAAAAATAAAACAAGATTTAGCATCAAAACAATCGTCAATTGATCTTTGAATTGATCAACAAACATTGAATAATACTTGAACTTTGAGATTGATTTCTTTGATTTCATTTAACGAAATAATTCACTTACAATTTGATACGATTTTCGTTTTGCTTTTTGATCAAAAACATTCGTAGAAACCATAATTTCATCAATTTTAGATTCAAAAATAAATTCATCTAAACTCTGCGCCAAAGCACCTTTACTTCCAATAAAAGACAAAGCTGTCATTCCTTTTAGCATATATTTTTGCTCAGGCGAAGCCAATTCTAATTGTGTTTTTTCGGGTGGAACAATTGGTTGGCGTTTATCGGTAATAATATTCAAAAATCCTTGGTACATCGACATCGATAAATAATGCGCTTCTTCGTCTGTATTCGCCGCAATTACATTGACACAAGCAATCGTATAAGGTTCTTGCAAAAATTCTGAAGGTTGAAATTGAGAACGATAAATCTCTACCGCATTATAAAATTGTTGTGGCGCAAAATGCCCCGCAAATGCATAAGGTAAACCTAATTTAGCCGCCAAAAAAGCCGAATCTGTACTTGATCCCAAAATATAAATCGGCACATTTGCTCCTTCTCCAGGAATCGCACGCACTTTACTTTCTTTATTATCTAAACTAAAATAGTTTTGTAGATTTTTGATTTCAGCTTCGAAATCGTAATTCATAAAATTATCTCCTCTACGCAAAATAGAAGCTGTTAATTGATCAGTTCCTGGCGCACGACCTAAACCTAAATCGATACGATTTGGATAAAGCGCATCCAAAGTCCCAAATTGTTCTGCAACTGATAAAGCAGTATGATTAGGTAGCATTATTCCTCCCGAACCAACTTTAATTCTTGAAGTTCCATTTGCTACATAGCCTATTAATAAAGAAGTTGCCGCGCTCGCTACATTCTGCATATTATGATGTTCAGATAACCAATAACGGCTATACCCTATTTCGTCTACAAATTTTGCGTTATCTAACGTGTTTTTGAACGTTTGATTTAATGTATCTCCTTCTCTTACATAAGCCAAATCCAACACTGAGTAGTTTATTTTTCTCATCCGTTCTTTTCTAATTAAAATATTAAACTAAATTACAAAGAAAAAAATTCAAAAAAAATTCCCCCATAACATACATTATGGAGGAGATAATTTTGTAATTGGATTTATAAATAGGTTTAAGTAGTTGAAGAGTCTAAAATTTTTAATTAATAGTTTGATGATAGATTAGTAATCTTTCGAGATACTTAATTCAAAAATAGATAATAAAAAAAATAAATACTCAATTTAGAGGGGGGACAACTGGGGGGACATTTCATATTCATCTAAATATCAATACTTTGAAAATGAAGTAAAACATAAAAATAATTCAATTTTTTGTTAAGATTTACAATTTTTTCGGTCTATATTTGAAAAAATAATATATTGAAAGTTTCTATTTTTTTTACGCTCCTACTCTTTCCTTTTTTATTTTTATCATCATTTAGTTCTATTAGTAAAAATGATGAACGTATTCTTATTGAAAAAATCATCGAACAGAATAAAAATGTGACAGATACTATTCAATTGCAAAATAATTTCAAGAAATTAGATATCTCATCAACTTCTTTTTTATCAAAAAGTCTAAAATCAATTTATCAAGTTTATTTAGCTAATCTCTATGCACAAACCAACGATAAATTAAACAAAAAAAGTAATTCGTTATTTGAGTCTGCATTAAAAGTTTCAAAAAATGTTAACTCACCAGAATTACAAATTTGGGTGAATACACAATATGGGTATTACTATTATAATTTTAGCCAATATCAAAATGCTTATCCATATTTTATGGAAGCATCAAAACTTCTCGACTTAACAAAAGATGAGGATATTTTTTCTAAAAGTGATGTTTACAAAAAGAATGCATTCTACTTTATGAATGTAAAAGAATTTGATAAAAGTGAAAAATATCTTTTGTTAGCTTTAAAATATACCAACAAAAAAGACCACGAATATGGAACAATTCTGAATGCGATTGGTCATGTTTTTATGAATAAAAATAATATTAATAAAGCAAATAATTACTTCGAATTAACAAAAGAATATGCAATTCAAAATAAGGACGAAATTCGATATGCAAAAGCTTTAGGTGATATTGCCTCTATAAATATTCTCAACAAACAGTACGATTTAGCGATTGATAATTTGAAAAAAGATATTGAAATTTCTAAAAAATTAAAAAACGCTCGAAATTTAATGTACGCTAATATTCAATTGGGAAAATTGTACTTGCAATTAAATCGAATTGATGATGCTAAAATAATTTTGAATGAAGCAAAAGAATATGCTTCTCAGAAAATTTATTTGAACAGTTTTGAATATGACATTTATAAAATCTTATTAGAAATTGCTGTAAAAAACAATAATATCAATGAGGAGTTAATTAGCCGAAGAAAACTAGATGAATTGGAGTTAGAGTTGCAAAAAACTGATGGCCAAAATGTGATTAATGAAATTAATTGGAAAATTCAACAAGATAATTTCAACTTTAAATTTGAAGCAGAAAAAGCAGAACAAGAGAAAACAACCATCCTAAAAAATGCATTATTTCTTATTTCTTTTCTATTAATCATTATCATTTTATTTGTAATAATTTCTTATCGTCGAAAAATAAAAATACAAAATTCTACATACGATAATAAAATATTATCTATTCAAAATGAAAAACTTAAATCTGAAAATAAATTAAATAAAACTGCTCAAACTTTAGAATCTTATAAAACTTATTTGTCTGAAAAGAATAAACAAATAGTTACATTAAAAAATGAAATCAATTCTATTTCCAATTCAAGTACCATAAACAAAGAAAAACAATATAATGAATTAGTTAATCTCTTAGATTCGCATTTAATGACAGACGAAAGTTGGGGAAATTTCAAAAATATTTTTGCTCATGAACAAAACGATTTTGTAAAATATCTTTCTCAAAATTTTCCATCTTTAACCGAATCTAATTTGAGAACTATTTATTTGTTAAAATTAGGCTTGAACAATTTAGAAATTTCGCAAATCTTAGGAATTTCGGCTGATTCAGTCAAAAAAGCGAAACAACGCTTAAAAAAGAAATATAAAAATTTTGATCAAATTTTTCAAGATTAAGAAAATAGGAGATAAAAAAGATGATTTACTAAATAGTAAATCATCTTTTCACTATTACTTCAACTCGAAGAAATCTCGTTTTCCTATTTTAATTTTAGTTTCGGTTTTTAATTCAAAATCATCAAAAGCATCCATTTTTTTCTCTCCATTAATTTGTACTGCACCGCTTTCTATCAAACGTCTGATTGCATTTCTCGATAAATCCTTCTTTAATTGATGACAAACATCTAACAATGTAATATTATCATTCTCAAAGTTTAAAGAACTAATTTTAACAACTTCGAAAACTCTATTTTCATCATTTCTTTTCTGAAATTGATTGTTAAAAAATTCTTCTGCTTGTTCAGCTTCATTTACAGAATGGTATTGAATAATAATATTTTTTGCAACTAATTTCTTAATTAACATTGGATTATCTGTTTTTAATCGCTCATTCAAATTCATTTTTTCTTCAATAGAAAAATCCGTTGCTAACGCAATATATTCTTCTAATAAATCATCTGGAATAGACATTGTTTTCCCAAACATTTCATTTGGTTCATCCGTCAAACCAATAATATTATTCAACGATTTACTCATCTTTTCCTTTCCATCGGTTCCTCTCAAAAGTGGCATACACATTACAATCTGAGCAGCTTCTCCATTGGTTTCTTGCAATTGTCGTCCCATTGTACAATTAAATAATTGATCCGTTCCTCCCATTTCGATATCAGCACTTATCTGAACAGAATCGTATGCTTGTAAAATCGGGTAAACCAACTCATGCATTGCAATCGGCGTATTTTCGGTGAAGCGTTTATTAAAATCATTTCGATGCATCAGTTGTGCAACCGTAACTTTTGACAACAACTGAATAATATCCGAAAAAGGTAAATGATCTAACCAGTCTGAATTAAACACAATTTCAGCCTTATTCACATCAATAATTTTTGACAATTGATTAATGTAGGTTTCCGCATTGTTCTGAACTTGTTCTGCATTCAGCGGTTGACGACTTTTATTTTTTCCTGTTGGATCTCCAATCTGAGCTGTAAAACTCCCAACCAAAATAACTATTTGATGTCCCAAATCTTGAAATTCTTTCAATTTCTTCAATACAACGGCGTGACCAAGATGTAAATCTGGTGCGGTAGGATCAAAACCTAATTTGATTCGTAATGGTCGATTTTCTTTTTCAGCTAATTTTAATTTTTCTTCCAATCCATTTTCTGGTAAAAAAATAGCTACATTTTCCTTTAAACTTTTTAAATTTTCCATGATTTTTTTTAAATAAAAAAAGCCCGAGCAAAACTGCTCGGGCTTGTAGATTATGATTAAATTTTTGACGTACAAAATTAATACGAAGTATACACATAGTCTACCCGAGCAAATATTGTACGATAATAAGTGCTAAAAAACGGTAAACGTAATATGTGTTGCAAAAACTTCATTTATAATGCAAAGGTAAGAATAGTTTTGAGAATAGAAATTTTCGTTCAAAAAATTATCTTAGACAATAATTCTATAGAAAAACCTTTATAAAAGTTTTTCGTAATAACTTTGTGTAAATTATTATAGAATGAGCAATAAAACTGCTAAAACAAATGTAGTACGAATTTTAGACACACACAATATTTCGTACGAATTGCGCGAATATGAAGTTGATGAAGAACATATTGATGCTTTGCATGTTGCAAATTCATTGAACGTAAATCCGGAAGGAATTTATAAAACTTTGGTTTTGAAAGGAAATATAGAACCATTTTTAGTTGCCGTAATTCCTGCAAACACACATCTTGATATGAAAAAATTTGCGAAAATTTCTGGTAATAAAAACTGCGAAATGCTTCCTTTGAAAGATTTGCTGAATGTTACAGGTTATATTCGTGGTGGTTGCTCACCTATCGGAATGAAAAAGCAATTTCCTACTTACATAGAAGAACTGGCTGTTTTGCAAGATCAGATTTGTATTAGTGCAGGAAAAAGAGGTTTACAAATTATTCTAAACCCCGAAGATTTAAGAAATTTGATTGAGGCTAAATTTGAAGATATTACACAATTTGATTCATAATTTATTTACTATTCAGAATGATTTTTTCTAAAATAGTTGGAAATTTTGCTTCATCTTCAAACGTCAAATCTGGATTTGCATACACAATAATTCCATTTTTATCAATCACATAAGTTGCTCTATTATTGTAACCTAAACGATTATAAGAATTATACATCAACGAAATTGCATAATTCTCATCATTCAAATACGTAATATTATTTGTTCGCAAAGCTGATTTCCATAATTCTAACAACGGATCTGTAGAACTAGAAACTGCGTAATTTTTTACATTTTGTAACAATGGATTATGATCGATTAATTGAATTTGAGCAGCACAAGTCATTGCTGCTTTCGTATCAATTGACGTAAAATCAGGCAAAATTTGTCCACTAAACGCCGCAGGATAAAACGTTAAAACTTTAAAAGTCGATTTATCATTCAAAAATTTATCTGTCGAATTAGTCTTATAATTCGGTCCATTCAAAATAAAATCTGGTGCTTTATCACCAACCTTCAAGGTTTTATTTTCTGTGATATTTACTTCTATGTTATCGATTTTAGACGTTCTTTTAATCAATCTTTCCAAAGGTTTCAGATGTTCGCCTTGCGCACGATAATCATTATCTCGCATCAAAATTTTATTGTTTTGATCCACTAGAAAAAGAATCGAACTTTCTACTAAAACATTGTTAGAATTTGACGTTGGAATTATACTCGAAATTGAATTTTGCTTAAAAGGTTTCAACCCTATTGCATTGTAAATTTTTCCAACTTCATCATAAATTACCTTCGTTCCATCCAACTTATTTTGATTAGTCGTTTCATTAAAAGCAAACGTTTGCTGCGGTTCTTTACTCCATTTATTATCTTCATTTACAATATAAATCACATCAATTTTTGGTGGATTTTGAGACGAAAATGCCAAATTCTTCACAAAATAATAATTCAGCGAAGTTGTCATCATGCTCGCATACGGATTCGTTTTGTATAAACTTGGCGTAAATACAATAATTTTAAAGTTTGAAGATTGATTGATATTTTCAATTTTATTAATCGGAAACTGAGCGCCAACATTCAAATTTTGAGCTTTTGTAAAACAAAAACCACATATAATTAGTACTATCGAATAGATTCGTAACATAAAACGTTTATTTTAAATAAACTAATAAAAACTACCACAAGATAACTAAAATTCTACTTTCTCAAAAAAACTATTCATTAAATTCTCATTAGAATTGACGATTAACTTTTGAAATTATCAAGTTTTTTTTGCAGTAAATCAGTTACCTTTGTGTTGATTTTTAATTTAAAATTTACACAAATGGAATTCAATGTTAGCAATGCTTTGAAACAATTAAATAATGATTATTCAGAAGATAAGGCGTCAGAAATTATCGAAAATCTATTGTATAATTCAACTGATTTTTCTGATGAAGACCATGAAATAATCGATCAATTGGGTGATAAATTTCTACGAATTGCTGCACAAATTTTTGTGGAAGATTTGGCGTATGATTTCAATACTTTGGTGAATTATTGGGAAGCTTTTATTGGACAATTAACAGAAGAACAATCTCAAAACTTATTGAATTTCGCTATTGAACAAACAGATACAGAATTTGTAGAAGATTTTATTATTGGATACCGAAAATTTTATTCAAATCCCAAAGAAAGTATTACATTTTTCAATAAACTGAATGAAGACGAATTTTACGAAATTAAATTCTTCAAAGCACGTTGTTATGAGGTTTTAGGTGAAAATGAAAAAGCTGTGGAAGCTTATAATAGTTACTTAAATTCTGCACATTTCAAAAAAGAAGAAAATGCTGAACAAGCTGCTGTAAACGAGTTTTATATTAGTCATAGCATTGCGCCTTTGTTAGTGAGCATGAAAAAATATGATGAAGCCAAAACTTACTTTGATCGTGTTTTAGGAAATATCGATTTCGAAGATTATTTAGCTAATTTTGAAGGTTCTAATCAACAAGAAATCAAAAGTTTCTTAGAGGATTATGTAACAACTTTGGAAGAAACTGAAGATAAAACAACTGCTGAAAAAATTTCAAAAAAAATAATGCAATATTTTTCTTAGAATTACAACATTCGGAAATGTAGTATTGATTTTTTAGCAAATATTCATAAATAGGTAAATTTAATATTTTCTTAACATTAATATAAATTCTATCTATTTGAGTATAAAAAAAATAAATATAAATTTATTTATCAAATTAAGAAATCTACCTACCTTTGTACCATAAATAATTTATTCATAGTTGTTAAGGATAATGAAGTTGATTTTCTGAAGAAGAATATCCTTAATCAAATAGAGTTTTTTTATAGTATTTTTAGGTTGGTTAGTGGTTCAATGTAAGTTGAACCATTTTTTATTTCTTATAACCATAAGCACAATGTCTGCAACCATTTTGGCAACATTTTCCTTTCTGATAATGGAAAAATTCTGTAAAAACCCAATACCCATTTTCGATATAATAATGTATATGAGGAACAAACTCCGAAGGCATTGTTGGATGTGGATATTCTTGATCTAATTCTACAAAATAATTCAGTTTTTCTATACAAGAATTACACAAACATTTGTAATGCGTTTTCTTCAAAAACTCTTTTATTTCATCTTTTATAACAATTGTAGTACAAGCACAATTCGAAATATCATCTACCTTACACTCCATTGTTTCGTTACAACGCGAACAATTTTCGATCATTTTTTTGGATTATTTTTTTGATTTTTCAAAATACGAAAAATTCATAAACTTATCTTAAATCATGTGATTGAAATTCTCTATAACCATCATAAATAAATAGTTATAAATTAATTCTATCTAGACATAAAAGAAATCATTTAAGAATAATAGATTTAAAGTCAAAACTTTAAGAAATTTGTAAAAGAATAAAAGATAGACATTATCATTATTCAATTAGTGTTTTTATAGTAGTTTTGATTGGTTAAAATCCTCGGAATAATTTTCCGAGGATTTTTTATTTTCTTAATCTATCACCTAATAAACCAATTACAAAACCGATAATCGAAGGTGCAATCCAACCTAAATCGTATTCGAAAAATGGAATTTTATTCAGATTTTCTATAGTCGATTCATCTAACTTTCCTAATAATTTCAATAATCCTAAAATTGCGATGATTGTAGACGCTATTAATGCAAAAATATAAGGAGTTTTGCTTTTAATTGTTTTTCCAAACAACACTATATAAATAACTAACGTGATTGTAATTGGATATACGAAAGCCAAAGGTGGATATGCAAAATTAATAATTTCGTCTACACCTTTTATTGATAAACCAAACGATATTACTGTACATAAAATCACTAAAGCAGTGTAACTTACTTTTCCATTTGTTAAACGTCCAAAAAATGTACCTACCGCAGATGTTAATGCGATTGAAGTGGTAAGACAAGCAAACGCCATACATAACGCAATTGCAATTAACCCATACTGTCCTAATGTATTTCGAGAGATTTCTATTAATAATTCTGCACGAGAAATTTCTGGATTTGTAATTCCAGAAGTAGCACCTAAATAAATCAATCCACCATATACAAATAACAAACAAGTTGTAGACAATAAACCTGATATAATTACAATTTGAGATTTACTTTTTGTATCAGTATACCCTTTATCTCGTGCTGCTGAAATAATAATTCCAGCAAAAATAACAGAAGCCAAAACGTCTAATGTTTGATAACCTTCTATAAAACCTTTCGAAAAAGATTGCATCATCGTTAAGTCTGAAGGTAAGAAATCAGCGGTTGGGTATATAATTCCAATGACTATTAATAAGGTCAATAAAATCAATAATACTGGTGTTAAATAATTTCCAATAACGTCTACCACTTTTGAGGGACGAATCGCTAAAATAAGTGTTACTGCAAAAAATAGTAACGATCCCCACATCGGATCCAATGTTGGAAAAAATGGTTTTAATCCCACTTCGAATGTTGTTGCGGCAGTACGAGGAATCGCAATTAACGGTCCGATACAAATCATAATAATTGTACCTAAAATAGCCGCCAAATGTTTGTTCACACGATGCCCTAAATCATTAAAATTATCACCCGAAAAAACAACAGATAAAATACCAGTAAATGGCAATAAAATACCAGTTAACCCAAATGCTATCATCGCGACGAAATAATTTGAACCCACTTCTAATCCTATCAAAGGAGGTAAAAGAAGGTTTCCTGCACCAAAAAACATCGCAAACAACGCAAATCCAAGTGTTAATACATTGGTTAACTTTTTACTTTTCATATATTTAATAATTCTATCTGTTTTAAAAAACGGTTCGCAAATTACTACAATTGCATTTTCAAGCCTTAAACTTAGTAGAATTATTCGATAATCACACAGCTAATTTATAAATTTGACAGATTTGAATAATAATTTTTATATTTATCAGATTTTAAACTTTATATATTATGAATGTTTTAATCATCGATATCATCAAATCTTAATTGATTTGAAATTTTATCTAAAGTGATAATTCGATTCGTTGGTGTATAACCTTCTCCTTTTGGCTGAAAATATTGAATATCTATCTTCATAGTTTCAAAGTAAACATTCATAACAAAAATTTTTAAGCTTTTAATTTTAAAATTTTTGTAATAATATTTATGAGGTAAATATTAAACATCATAAAACAGATTGATATTGAAGGATACTCAAAAACAGCGAAAAGTATTATAATCAAACTAAAAAATAGTATTAAAACTACCGCTAAAAAAATCGAAAAATAATTAAGATAATTAAAACCTATCGTTTCTTCATCATCAAAATTAGTGTAGAATATTGCTGCAAAAAAATCGACTATAATTAAAAGAAACAATAAATAACCTAAAAGCGGCAAATAAAAACTTAAATCATGAAATCCTCGAATAATTGTTACATCCAAAACAAAAGCTACTGGAATACAAAGCCATGTAATGTTGGTCCAAACAAATATTTGTCCAGAATTAGAGAAAATTTTTCCTAAAAACAACTCCGAAATCTTATCAATTTTCAAATAAAATGACATTGCAAATAAGCAAATCACAAGCTCTAAAATAAGAATAGAAAAGCTGAAAATTGTATCATTATTTTTAATCACAATATCCGTAAAGGAAATTGCCATCAGTACAAGACCGATGACAAAAATCCCAAAAAATAAGTGTGCAAATGTTATTTTGTTTTGTTCCATTCGATGTTTTTTGAATAGTACATTAGGATTGCAACAATGATAAATAATCCTATACTTCCTACTAATAACGCGTGTTCTTTGAGTTGTAAAACACTGTAAATAAATGTGTATAATAAAATTAACATTAATGTAATTTTGAATGTGAAACCAAATGATTTTAGGAAAGAATTGACAAAAAATGTAATCAATAAAATAGTTGCACCAGATGAAATAAAGTAAGCAATATCAAATCCTAAATATTCTGACAACGATAACAATAACACAAAATTGACACAGATTGCAAATCCAACTAACGCATATTGTACCAAGTGAATGTTGAAATTATTTCGGCTTTCGATAAAGAAAAATGCTACAAATGTTAATCCAATGAACAGAATCGCATATTTTGTCGAACGATATGTTTTGTCATAATGATCGTTCATCTGCAAGAAATTAACGCCAAAACTATAATCAGAAAAGTTAGAAGCGTCTTGCCAAATCTGTCCTTGCAAAGGATTTTGTTGATAAATAGACCATTTTACATTTGTTTTTCCATTCTTCGTTTCGGGATCAGAATTAGGTAAAAAATTTCCATCATATTTCAAATCTTTCCAATTTGTAGCCAAATCAACTTTTGTATTAATCGCAGATGGAATGATATTCAACATTTGAGAACCTTTCATCACCAAATTGATTGAAACTTGATTAAAATCGAATGTAGAAGGATCTATTTTTTGAGACATCATTTGCACAGGCATCACTTTTTTAGTGGTACTCACTTGTTCCAAATATTCTCCATTTTCTACTCTAACTTCTGGTTGAATAGTAATTGTAGAAGTTATATTATCCATATTCAATGGATAATTTTTGTTGTTAGATTGTACAATTACTTTGTTCTCATATCCTTTAGAATCAGAGATTCCAAAAACAATTTTAGTCGAAACTACATTTTCTGCACTTACTTCCACTTCATTAAGCATATCGCTATAATTCTTAAATTTCGAATTGATATTCAGTTTCGAATTGTAAACTACTGCTTCATAAATACTACGACTTTTTAACTGCGTATCAATCGTTCCATTTATATTTAAATCATTAGCAGAAATATACTTTTTCACTTGTTGCTTCACAACTTTTCCTTGTCCATCATTTACATTTTCCATGTAAGTAACCTCGATAAAAGGACCATAAATCGTCTGTTTCCCACTCCATTTATCTGAAATTTCGGTAATTACTTTTTCCTTGTTTCCTTGTCGTTCTTCAATTAAATTTAATATGAACGGAATCGGAATTAAAAGTCCTAAAACTAAAAGACATACCAAAAATCCTTTTATCATTGTTTTGTTTTGTGAATAAACTGATTGATTTTCAGGTTGATATTCATTTTTTAAATCATTGTTTTCCATAAGTTTGAATTTTATTATTTATTTTAAAAAGTACTTTGTTTTTCAAAGTTTAAATGCAAAAAAAATTATTTTATATTCTTTATTAATTTTTCAAGATAGTTCAAATGCTCCTGAAAAGCTTGTTTTCCAAGTGCTGTTATCGAATAAGTTGTATTCGTTTTTCGACCTATAAATCCTTTGTGTACAGTAATATAATCGTTTTCTTCTAGGTTTTTTAAGTGCGAAGCCAAGTTACCATCAGTCAAATCTAAAAAGTCTTTCAAATCCTTAAAAGAAATTTCTTCATTCATGACCAAAGCACTCATAATTCCCACACGAATACGATTATCAAAGACTTTGTTTAATTTATTAAGATTAAAATCCATGTTGCAAATTTAAGCTTTGTAATCATATTTTCGTACCATCCAAATCCCAAAAATTAGATGTAAAAGCCCGAAACCGATAAACCAAAACAATAAACCATTGAAAATAAAATAGAAAGCCAATAACCCTAAAAATATTTCGCACATTGCCAAATATTTTATTTCTACAATTGTGTCACGTTCTACCGTATACAAAGCTAAGCCGTAAAACAAAAGCGTTGCTGGAGCTACATAAGCAAAACTAAAATTATTGATAAAAATCAAACTTACTATTCCTCCAACGATTAAAACAAAAAGAAATTTACGCAATATTCGTTTTGTAACTGGATTTATAAATTTAACGTCATCTTTTGTCGATTTTCTGGTCATAAAAAAGAAACCTCCAATACATGCAACCATTAAAGTTACAATTCCTAAAATGAATAATTTAATTTCTAAATTATTCATTAAAATAGGTGTCAATGTTCCTCTATAATTTACTTGAAGTGCATCTTGTAGAATCAAAACATAAGCGATAAAAGCAGAAATCATTCCCACTACTCCAACCCAAACACCACTCCATCCACTAATACTTGTGAATTTTGATGTGCGTTGCATCATTGATTTGATTTCGTTTAAACTTTCTACAGGATTATTTGTGCTCATATTAAAAGTACTTTGCAATTCAAAGTTAATATAAAAAATGATTCTGCAAAATATTTTTTCAAAAAAAATCCAATTTCTAAATGAAATTGGATTTTATAAATATGATTAATTAATCAATTTTTAAGGATTTGTAGACCACAAAGAAGCTGATGCCAACATTGCGCGTTTATCTAATTTTAATAAATCGACAATTAATTGAGCAAAATCTTCAGGCTGAAGCACTTTTTCTGGATTTCCGTCTGTGATTTTCAACACATCTTTTGACATCTCAGATGCAATTGTACTTGGAGTTAAAGTCGTAACACGAATGTTTTTCTTTCTTAATTCGAACATTAATGATTCTGATAAACCTATCAATCCCGCTTTTGAAGCTGAATAAGCAGAAGTTACTGCGTTTCCTTTTAATCCTGCAGTTGAAGATACATTGATAATATCACCACTTCCTAACTCTACCATCGAAGGAATTACAGCTTTAGAAACATAATATGGTCCAAATAAATTGGTACGCACAATCTCTTCCCAATCATTTTCTGGCATTTCCAAAAAACTTCCGAAAGCCGCAATACCGGCATTATTAATCAAAATATCAAACGCTCCAAAACTCTCAATTAATCGTTCAAGTTGCATTTTCACTTCAACTTTTTCAGCTACATTAAAAATCGAATAATCCGCTTTTACTCCAAAACTTTTGATCTCTTCTACAGTTTCTTCTAATGTCTTTGTATTTCGTCCTGTCACAGCTACATTAACACCTTCTTTAGCCAATGCCAAAGCAACAGCTTTTCCTAAACCTCTACTACCTCCTGTGACTAAAGCATTTTTCCCTTTTAAATCTTGCATAATTATTTTATAATTAGAATTTTACAATTTATTTTTTGAAGATTTTTTATGATTTTGAAGTACAAAGATAAACAACATAGATTTCTAGGAAAAATATTTTTTATCTACCTAATTATAAGTATTTTTACTACTTAATCACACACTGAATGGATAAATATTTATTTTTTACTCTACTCCTTATCAACGTCCTCTCTTTTTTTTTATTTAAAATAGATAAAAAAACTCAATTATTGGTAAAAGACGTGTATCTGAATTAGCACTTTGTTTTGTGACTTTGATTGGTGGAACAATTGGTTCTCTTATGTCAATGCAGATTTATCGTCATAAAATAAGAAAAAAGTCTTTTATTTTTAAAATAGTGTCCCGTCCTGAAA
>NZ_DDBA01000051.1:0-40466 GCF_002333005.1 Empedobacter sp. UBA2044 | reverse complement strand
TTTTTTCAGGACGTTACAATTGAAATGATCTTCTTATTCTTCAATACTTGGAACTGCTACCAATTCGTTTGTATCAGCATCATAATCAATTTCATCAAAACTAAATCCAAACAACTGTAAGAATTCATCATGATAACCTTTGATATCAGAAATTTCTTTAATATTCTCAGAAGTTACAATTTTCCACAAATCATCCACTTCTTTTTGTACATCTTCACGCATTTCCAAATCATCAATACGAATACGTCCATTTTCATCCAAAGGAACTTCTCCATTTGCAGTATACAAGCGCTCTGCAAACAAACGTTGCATTTGCTCGATTGTACCTTCATGAATTCCTTTTGCTTTCATTACTTTGTACAATAACGAAATATATAATGGCACAACTGGAATCGCAGAACTAGACTGTGTTACCAAAGCTTTGTTTACAGAAACGTAAGAAACACCATTCAAATCTGACAATAATTCGTTGATAACTGGAACCGTTTTTTCTAAATCGTTTTTAGCCATACCAATCGATCCATCTTTATAAATTCTATGAGTCAATTCTGGCCCAATGTAAGAATAAGCAACAGTTTTTACACCTTCAGCTAAAACACCAGCAGCTTTCAAATCTTCCATCCAAAATTTCCAATCTTCACCTCCCATTACAGCAATTGTATTATCAATTTCTTCTTGAGATTCAATCGGATCAATTGTAATATCTGTTACTTCTGCTGTATGAAAATCTACTGTTTTATTTGTAAATGGTTCTCCAATTGGTTTAAGAACTGATGAATACGCAACACCTGTTTTTGGGTGTGTACGACGTGGCGAAGCTAAACTGTAAACCACTAAATCTACTTGACCTAAATCTTGTTTGATTAAATCAATCGTTTGTTGTTTAATCTCATCAGAAAAAGCATCTCCATTAATACTTTTTGCATACAAACCAGCTTCGTGTGCTTCTTTTTCAAAAGCAGCTGTGTTGTACCAACCCGCAGTTCCCGGTTTTCTTGGTGCAGCAGGTTTTTCGAAAAAAACACCTATTGTTGCAGCATTATATCCAAAAGCAGCTGTAATACGAGATGACAGACCAAAACCTGTCGAAGCTCCAATTACCAATACTTTTTTTGGTCCTTCGGCTGAAATATTTTTTGATTTTACGTACTCAATTTGATTGTGAACATTTTTTGCAGTTCCCTCAGGATGAGTCGTAATGCAAATAAAACCTCTTGTTCTTGGTTGAATAATCATTATACTTAATTTAGTCGCATAAATTTATAAAATAAATTCTATATAACGAAACGATCTTTATGTACATAAAATCATTCTATTTTTGAGATAATTAATAGGAAAACTGATTTCAATTTCCTATATTTACGATTACTCATAACCTACTTACCTATGAAAGATATTCACATAGGCTCTTTAATCAAAAAAAGAGTCGACGAACTTGGAATTGATATATCCCGTATCAAAAGTTTCTTCAAAACTTATTCTGAAAAAGAAATTAATGCTCAATATTTAAGTAAAAGTATACAAACAGACGATTTATTAAAATGGTCGAAGTTATTGGAATATGATTTTTTTAGAATTTATACGCAACACATTATTTTATTTGCTCCTGTTGGAAAAAACGCTTCAACTTCAACATCCCCTAAAAGCTCTGTTTTACCAAATTATCGCAAAAGTGTGTATACAAAAGAGATTATAGATTTTGTATTGAATTTATACACTGAAGAAAAAAAGAAAATTCAAGAAATTTCGAATGAATACAATATCCCTAAAAATACCATTCATAATTGGATAAAAAAATACCTACCACAAAATTAAATCTTACTCACTATGGAAAAACCAAACTACCAAAAAATCTATCAAGACATTATTAAACGCAATTTCCCTGAAAAAATAGAACAGACAAAAAAATTGTTAAAAAAGAATATGAATGTTTTGGATATCATGAAAGTATCAGAAATACTGAATGCAAACAAAACATCCGAAAATCAAAAGCATAAATCTTATGATTTGAATTCTGTTTTAGAGATTTTAAAAATTCAGCAAAAAAATAATTACACCAATACTTTTACTGCTGATAAGTTTAAAATCAGTCGAAATACTGTAGCTAAATGGCGTAAAATATATGGGTATTAAAAAACGGTTTCAAAAAGAAACCGTTTTTTTTATTTATCTATTATTTTTATCCTCTTTTATTACTTTATGTACCGCTAAAGTTGCAAACGGAATAAATGCGTACATCACATAAATGATAAAGTCTTCGTCGTCCCATTTATATATTCTTCTGACTCTAAAAAGTAAAATCAAGTAAGCTGTAAACCAAAAACCGTGAAAACAACCGGTAAATGGCATTGGCAATACATAACCAAACTGATATTTAATTGGCATTGCGACCAAAAATAAGAGCGTACAACTTATCGTTTCCCACACACATGATGTGCTAAACCATTTTTTTAACTTTTCGTCAGATACGTTTAACATTTTGCAAATTTAATCGTTTATTGATAGTAGAGGTATGATAATCATTAGTTAAAAAGGCTATTTTTACTCAATTATTGAAATAACTATTAATATTTATGATAATTAAATGTTATAATTATTACTATTTATGATAATCATACATAATAATTATCAATATTATTTATTAAATTTGTAAAAATCCAAAACCTCATAATTAATGCACGTAGATAATTTTCTTTCAAAAAAATTCAATTTAGCTTTACCCTACTGGACAATCATCTGTCCCATTCTTGCCATATTTTCATTAACTATAGCCGAAGGATTTAAAGATCAGATGTGGTTTTCTGGAGTCTTAGGAATCATTTTAATTTCAGCTGTTTTATCAGCTGTACATCACGCAGAAGTTGTAGCGCATAAAGTTGGAGAACCTTTCGGAACCATTATATTGGCTTTAGCTATTACAGTTATAGAAGTTTCGCTAATTGTTTCATTAATGATGTCCGAACCTACCGGCTTCCCTTCTGTTTTGGCAAGAGATACCGTTTTTGCTGCTGTAATGATTATTCTTACCGGAATTATCGGAATCTGTTTATTGGCTGGAGGAGTTCGTTATAGAGAACAGAACTTTATCAAACAAGGTGTTTCAACTGCTTTAATTACTTTAGTTGCAATATCTATATTGACCTTGGTTTTACCAAATTTTTTGACATCAGAAAAAGGAGGTGAATTCTCTTCTTCCCAGTTAATCTTTGTCGCAATTATTTCTCTTATTTTATATGGCGGATTTATTTCTGTCCAAACCATTCGTCATCGCGATTATTTCTTACCGCAAACTAGCAAAGATAATGTGACATCAGAATTACATGTCGAAAAACCAAATTTATTGACTACAATCTCGAGTTTAGTTTTATTATTAGTTGCTTTGTGTGCAGTTGTTTTATTATCAAAAAAATTATCGCCAACCATCGAAACAATTGTGATGGATTTAGGTGCTCCAAAATCATTGGTGGGAATTATAATTGCCGTAGTTATCTTATTACCAGAAGGTTTAGCCGCATATAAAGCCGCAAAACAAGACCGTTTACAAACAAGCCTTAACTTGGCTTTAGGCTCTGCTTTAGCATCAATTGGATTAACAATTCCTGCTGTAGCAATCGTATGTTATTTTACAGGACTAGAAGTAACATTAGGAATAGATGCAAAATCATCTATCTTATTAGTATTATCCTTATTCACTGTTTATTTATCATTAAATTCTGGTCGAACAAATATTCAGCAAGGAATTGTTTTATTAACACTTTTTGCTACGTATTTATTTACAACAATAGTTCCTTAAAGGAAATTTAAAGACATAAAAAAACGACTCAAAATTTAATTTTGAGTCGTTTTTTATTATTTTTTTGGTAAAGAAACCATATTCGAATCTAACTTTTGATCTTTTTCTAAGAATATTTTTCCTCTCAAAATACTTTGAATTGTATTGATTAATTCTTTCTCGAAAGAATCTCTTAATTGAGATTGATGAAAAATTAACGAAACTTCACGTGTTGGAACTGGCGACTCAAAGTTTTTAACAAATTTCTTATACTCTTGTGGCAAATCATCTGCAACCAAAGCAGGCAACAAGGTCATTCCATATCCATCATTTGCTAATTTAACTAAGGCTTCAAAACTTCCTGAATCTAACTTAATCGGACGATTTTTCAGATTAGAAGTATCACATAAAGCCAACACATTATTTCTGAAACAATGTCCTTCTTGCAAGATTAATAAATCAGAAGTGTTTAGATCATCTTCATTGATTTTATCTTTGTCAGATAAGCGATGCCCGTTTGGTACATAAGCCACCAATGGTTCATAATAAAGAGGTTTTTCGATAATTTGATCTTCGAAAAGTGGCGAAACCACAATACCAAAATCCAACGAACCATCTTTTATTCCTTTTATAATTTTATCCGTTTGCAATTCTTTGATAATAAGATTCGATTTCGGATTATTTTTCTGAAATGTTTTATAAAATAATGGTACCAAAGAAGGTAAAACAGTAGGAATAACACCAATAATGAAATCACCTTCTAACAAACCTTTTTCTTCGTTTACCAAGTGTTTCATTCGGTTAGCTTCCATTAAAATTGTTTTTGCTTGCGCAACAATTTTCTCTCCAATTTGAGTGATTTTGATTGGATGCGATGTTCTATCGAAAATATCAATATTCAATTCTTTTTCCAATTTCTGAATCTGCATACTCAATGTTGGTTGAGTTACAAAGGATTTATCAGCAGCAATTGTAAAGTTCTTATGCTCAGCCACTGCCAGCACATATTGTAATTGTACTAATGTCATATATAAAAATTGATATCTATAAATTTTTGTGATAAAGATATACATTATTATATTATCAATCTATATCTTAAATCATAATTTAATCCATAAAAAAAGCTCGAATTTATTCGAGCTTATCATGTAAAAATAAGTAAACTTATTTTGTTAATTGTTTTTGGATTTCTGCTGACCACTCTTGCAATTTCTTTGCATCTTCAGGAGACAATTTTTGAGTTATTTTTTGTAACTCTGTAGATAAGTCAACCGCTTTTTTAGTTAAGTCAGCTAATTTAGCTTGATCACCGGCTGTAGCAGCAACTTTCATTTCTCCTGCTAATTCTCCATATCTTTTTGCCCAATCATTTGCTTCCGGACTAGAAAAAGTTGGAAAGTCTTTTGCGATATCAGCTACTTTGTCCATTGTTTCTTTTCCGGCTTCTACTTGGTCAGTTACAGTTTCAGCTACATTTTCTTGTGTATTTTCTACTTTTGCATCTACTTTTTCTTTTTCAGATTTACAAGAAGATAAAGAAACCACACCTAATACTGCAGCGGCTAAAAATAATTTTTTCATTTTTAATTAGATTTTTAAAGTTAATATTATTGATTGTTCAAGTTAATCAAATCTAACAATTTATTTCTGTTAAATTTTTAATTTTCTTTCGAGAATTGGACTTCATATAAATTGGCATAATAACCTTTCTGAGCTAACAATTCGCTATGTGTACCTTGCTCAACAATCATTCCATTATCCATCACAATAATTTTATCTGCATTTTGAATCGTCGCCAAACGATGCGCAATAATGATAGAAGTTCTACCTTGTGTTAGCTTATCCGTTGCTTTTTGTATCAATTCTTCCGACTCTGTATCAATAGAAGAAGTTGCTTCATCTAAAACCAAAATCTCTGGATTGTAAATATACGCTCTCAAAAACGAAATCAATTGACGTTGACCTACAGAAAGTGTCGAACCACGCTCGCTTACCTCACTGTAATAGCCTTTTGGTAATGACATGATAAAATTATCAATTCCAATAATTTTCGCAGCATTTTGTACTTCTTCCAACGAAATATCTTTATTACCTAAAACAATATTGTCATAAATCGTTGTATTAAACAAGAAAACATCCTGCAAAACAACTGCAACGTGTTGACGTAAATTCTTCAATTCCATATCATGAATATTTACATCATCTATTTTAATTGTTCCAGAATCTATGTCATAAAAACGACTCAATAAATTAATTATAGTAGATTTTCCTGCACCTGTGGCACCTACAATTGCAATTTTTTCACCTGGTTTTGTCGAAAAAGAAATTCCTTTCAAAACCAAATTATTCGGAACATAAGAAAACTTCACATTTTCAAAATCGATTTTACCTTTTACATGATCTAATTTTATTGTTCCATTATCTGGTAAAGTTTGATCATCATCAATAATTTTGAACACACGATCCGCTCCTACCAAACCACGCTGAATCGTATTGAAACGCTCTGCTATTGCACGCATTGGAGCAGTTAACAACGTAACATATTGTGTAAAAGCAATCAAATCTCCGACAGAAACATCTCCATAAAGAGCTGTTCTAAGCCCTCCAAACCAAATCAAACTTCCCGTTGCTAAAGCCGAAATAATATCGACAACAGGAAACATTAATGAAAAATAGAAAACTGTTTTTAGATAGTTTTTCTTTAAATCATTATTAATCGAAACGAATTTATTGTATTCTGCTTGCTGACGATTAAAAACCTGAATAATATTCATTCCTGTTAATCGTTCTTGCACAAACGTATTTAATTTCGCCACAATTGTACGTTCTTCTTGGTATACATTTTTCAATGCTTTTTGGAATAATCGTGTAATAATCATCATCAACGGAAGAATCACAATCACAACCGTTGCCAAAACCCAGTTCATCCAATACATCACAAAAACGATGAAAACGATTTTCAATACATCGCCTAACATCACTAAAATTCCGTCGTTGAAAACCTCTGCAATCGTTTCAATATCAGAAACTGAACGCGTCACCAAAACGCCATTTGGCGTTTTATCGAAATAACCAAGCTTGAATTTTATCAAATGATTATACAAACGAACACGCAACAAACGGATAACTCGCTGTGCAACAACATTCGCTAAATAAACCATAAAAAAAGACAAAATTCCTTCGAAAACTAATACCAAAGATAGTTTCACGATTTGCATTTGAAGTCCTGGTAAATCTTTTGTCTGAATATAATCATCGATGATATTTCCCGTTAAATACGGACGATAAACAGAAAAACACGCACTAAAAACCGCTACAAAAACCACCGACCAAAACATCACTTTGCTTTGTGCTCCGATTTGTAAAACACGTTTTAATCCATTAAAATCAAACGATGTATTCTCGTTATTTGAACTCATTTTTAAATAATTCTTTTGGATATTGAACATCTACCAAATACAATCCTTGCGCTGGTGCCGAAGCTCCTGCCGAAGAACGTTGTTTTTGTTCAATAATTTCTTCAAAATCGTGGATAGAAATTCTTCCTAATCCAACTTCAACCAATGTTCCAACAATTGCGCGCACCATATTTCGTAAAAAACGATCGGCAGTGATTTGAAAAACCAATTGTCCGTTTTCATTTTTGCGCCAAAAAGCCTCTCTCACATCACAAATATTTGTTTTCACATCGGTATGTAATTTAGCAAAACTTCCGAAATCTCCTTGCTTAATTAACAATTTTGCTGCTTCATTCATTTTTTCAATATCCAATTCTCGATTAAAAATCCAAGCACTATCAAACGCGAAAGGATCTTTGAAAGGTGAAATAAAATAATTGTAAGAACGTGAAATTGCATCAAAACGAGCATGCGCTTCATCATCCATCAAAAATAAACGATAAGCAGCGATGTCCTTTGGTAAAAAAGAATTTAACTTTTTGATTATATCAACCGATAATTCTTCTTCATAATCAAAATGAATAAACATCTTTTTCGCATGAACACCAGAATCTGTACGCCCTGCTCCGACAATCGAAATTTCTTTTCTTAAGATTTTAGACAATCTATCTTCAATAACTTCTTGAACCGAAATTTGATTGGGTTGAATTTGATAACCAAAATAATTTTTTCCGTTGTATGCTAATTCTAAAAAATATCGCAATTGTTGTAAATTTGAGCAACAAAAATACAACCTTTTGAAGAAAATTCTTTTACTTTCGGACACGCATTCTTATATCGACGATAGAATTTTGGAATATGCGCAACAAGCAGACGAAATTTGGCATGCTGGCGATATTGGCGATATTTCTGTAACCGATAAATTAGCTGAAATAAAACCTTTGCGTGCTGTTTATGGAAATATTGATGATAATAAAGCGCGCGCAGAATTTCCGCTCAACAACAGATTTACGTTAGAAGGTGTTGATGTTTGGATAACACATATTGGCGGTTATCCAGGGAAATATAATCCTACAATACGAAAAGAAATCACAGAAAATCCTCCAAAATTATTTATTTGTGGACATTCACACATTCTAAAAGTAATGCCTGATAAACAATTAGGGTTAATTCACATGAACCCTGGCGCAGTTGGTAAACACGGTTTTCAGAAAGTTCGTACAATGTTACGGTTTGAGTTGAATAAAGGAAAAATTGAAAATTTGGAAGTGATTGAATTTAAGAAATGATTTTCGAATCTCGCATTTCGAGATTCGAAGTTCGCATTTCGCTTTATTTCGCTAACTTGAATTCTTTCAGAATAGTAACAAACTTCGAATTAGTGATATATTCTCTAAATTCGTGCGAATCTTGTCCAGAAAAATCTGTTTCTTCTAAGAATGTATAATTTTTAGAAAGCTCATCATATAAATCTTTTTTGTAACCAAAATCTGTCGCAATCAAACTTCGAGATAAAACCCCAATCTTTCCTTTCCCTAATACATAATCCGTATTATTTATCGTGATATGCATGCGTTTTAACTGAGGTGTAAAGGTTTTTAATTGATTATTATCCAATGTGAAATCAACTTTTCCAATCGCAGGCGCCAACATAATGCTGTAAATTTTATTATTATTTTCTAACAAAGTTTCTGCATTCGTAAAATCGACATGATGCGCAGTTTCAGCACGTTTTATCTCACTTTCACGCAACGAAGGATTCACCAACGAGCTCAAAACAACCGATGCGCCACGACTATGCGAAATCAAATAAACGTCTTTGTTATGAATGACATTCAAAATTCTACGAAGCCCGAAAACACCCGCCATTTGGCTATTTGTCGTTGCACTTACCCAAACTTTTGCAGTACCAAAAAGACTCTCGTTCACCAATCCATCCCAATAAAAATTAATCACCTCATCATTCGAAGAATTAATATTCATATAAGTTTTGGCTTTATTGTAATTTTTCAGGCTAAACAAATAATCATTATCAATTCCATGCACAAAAATGATGACACGTTTCTTATTTTTAACTCTTTTTTCGATATTTTTCAAACGCAAACTTTCATAAGAAGTTAATTGATTTTGAAAATTGCTTTCAGTCGCAATTTTCATTAATGAATAATCTCTACGACTTGCATTTTTAGGAGGTTTACCATACGATTTCAACCAATTATCTGGGTAAAAATTTCCGTTTTGATCCACAAAAGAACTTGTTGTATTTGGTTGAATAAAATTATTTGGATTCTGAGAGGTTGGCACATTATGTATTGCTGCACATGACGTTAAAAAACTAATCACGAAGATATAAAACAAGTTTTTCATATGATAAAAATTGGTATGCGAAGTAACTACAATTTTCTTTATTTCGCAATAGATTTTGTACCTTCAACCATAAGTTTAACAAGGTTTTAAGTGAAATATACAATCAAACAAATTTTAGACGAAACAAATCATCGTGCTTGGAATGATCCAACAAAACGATGGAAATATTATCAAGAATGGAATAGAGCGTTATTTTTTCATTACAAAATTGACAAAGAAATTTTGAGAGAATTAGTTCCAAAAGATTTAGAAATTGATGAAATAAATGATTCTGATTGGGTCTCAATTATCGCATTTACAATGGAAAAAATTCGACCTCGTTTTTTGCCTACACTCTCTCCTACTTCTGATTTTGACGAAATTAATTTGAGAACGTATCTCACAAAAAATGGAAAATCTGGTGTTTATTTTTCATCGGTTCGAGACCAGATTTAATGCATTATTCAGAAGGTGTGCAAGTTGTCGCTTGGGAGAAAGAAAGAGTTTAACAATTAAATTTTCTTCTTCAACAAATGTTGCATTCCATTGAACCATTCACGTTGAGAACCGTCATCTATATAACCGACTTTTAGATACAAATCATATGCTGATTTATTTTTGAAATTAACCGCTAAAACCAATTCATCAATTGTTGGAAAATTATCTTTTACAAAATCATCCATCAAACTCATCGAAATTTTTCCGTAACCTTTTCCTTGAAACTCAGGGTTTATTGATAAAGAACGCAACAACAACGAATTCGTATTATTCGTCATCTCCAATTTATCGTCACCATAGTCTAACACGAAAAAACCAATTGGTTCATCATCTAACAAAATTGTATTTGGTTTTGCATGTCCATCTGTGCGTAATTTCAAACGCTCAAAAGTCTCGCTAGGTAAGGCTGTAAAAGAAATTTGATCTTCTGGTAAATGATATAACAAAGCATTGTGATGTTTAATTTCTGTATGTTTGAGTTGAATTGTTGGCATAATCATTATTTTCAAATAAAAGTAATCAAAACATTCTAAATCCTATGTAAAAACAACAACCTTTATCTATTAAATTATAGTCAATTACTGCACAAAATTTAAACTCATTCTAACCAAAATAGTTTTTAAATTGTAGTAAATATCAGTCTAAATCTACAATTATGGATGATCAAAACAAGTTAAATATTCAAATAGGAACAAGTCAAAATACAGATGGTATCTATATAGAAATCACAGAAAATGGACCTTATATCTTGCACGGAAAGCCTAAAATTGTTCAGCAGTTTATCATTCCAAATCAGCAAGGAATTTCTGTCAATTACCAAGAAGGAGAAAAATTTGAAGCAAAAGATACAACTTATCTTTGCCGTTGTGGACAATCTTTTAATTAGTCTTTTTGTGATGGAACACATGCTTAGATGAGATTTCAAGATGGTTTACCAAAGCAACAAAAAGTAAAAGGATTTTTTTTTAATAAATGATATTAACATAAAACGCTCAAGAAAATCTTGAGCGTTCAATATAATAATGATGTTTATATTTTTTAATTATTAATTACACCAGAGCCTAAAAGTTCGTCTTCAACATACCAAGCACAGAATTGACCTTCTGTAATTGCAGATTGAGGGTTTTCAAATTCAACATACATTCCGTTTTCAGCTTTGTGTAAAATTGCTCTTTGCAAAGGTTGGCGGTAACGAATACGCGCCATCACTTCCATTGTTTCGTCGGTTTTCAAAGTTAAATCTTCGCGAACCCAATGTACTTCCTCTTCTTTTATAAACAATGCTTTCTTCAATAAACCTGAATGATCAGCGCCTTGACCTGTGTAAATAACATTAGTCTCTACATCTGTATCAATAATAAACAAAGGTTCTACTTTTCCTCCAACTCCCAATCCTTTTCGTTGACCGCGAGTGAAATAATGTGCGCCTTGATGTTTACCTACAATATCTCCGTCTTCTTGTTTGTATGAGAAACCTTTTGCTTCGAAATCTAATGCTTCATATTTATTTTCAAAAGTTGGAATTTCTCTTTTATATCCGTTCCAATCTTTGGCTATTTCTACAATTACACCTTCTTTTGGTTTTAATTGTTGTTGCAAAAATTCAGGTAAACTAACTTTTCCAATAAAACATAAACCTTGCGAATCTTTCTTATTCGCTGTAACCAAGCCTTGCTCTTGCGCAATTCTTCTTACTTCTGGTTTTTCTATATCTCCAATTGGGAATAATGCTTTGCTTAATTGATCTTGCGACAATTGACACAAGAAATACGATTGATCTTTATTGTTATCGTTACCTTTTAACAATTGAAAAATCTCTTTTCCATTTTCATCAATTGTAGAAGTTTTTCGTGCATAATGCCCTGTTGCTACATAATCTGCACCAAGTTCTAAAGCTGTTTTCAAAAACAAATCGAACTTAATTTCTCGGTTACACAACACATCAGGATTTGGTGTTCTTCCTTGCTCGTATTCATTGAACATATAATCTACAATACGTTCTTTGTACGAATCAGACATATCAATTACCTGAAAAGGAATATCTAATTTTTTAGCTACCAACAAAGCGTCTGCACTATCTTCTATCCATGGGCATTCATCTTCCAACGTTACCGATGCATCGTTCCAATTACGCATAAATAATCCGATCACATCATAGCCTTGCTCTTTTAGCAAATAGGCTGTAACACTTGAATCTACTCCTCCAGAAAGTCCTACGACAACTCTTTTCATCTTAAAAAATTTCAGTCTACAAAGTTATAAAATAATATTCGACGAATGAATATCATACATCAATCTATTTTTTGAATGATTTTGGCTGAAAAAATAAGATAAAAATAAGCGTACAAATTCCAGTTAAAAATGGATAATATAAGTTAGATAACACATCAACCGAAGAAACCTTTGTTGCACTTGAAATTGTATTTGCAGCTGCAACCGCTGCCAAAACTTGCGCACCATAAGGTAAGATTCCTTGTACAAAACACGAAACCGTATCCAAAATACTTGCCACACGTTTTCCCTCTAAATAATGATGATCAGAAATATCTTTTGCAATTTTACCACAAATCAAAATTGTAATCGTGTTATTTGCCAAACAAGCATTCGCCAAAGCTGTAAGCGACGCAATACTCATCTCAGCCTGACGTTTTGTTTTAATATTTTTGGTTAGATGATAAATGATAAAATCTAATCCACCATTCAAACGAATAATTCCAACAATTCCACCAATAATTAAACAAATAATACTCAACTCAAACATTCCTTTAAAACCTTCATTAATAGAAGAAACTAAGTCTAGTAAAGGAACACCAGAATAGAACAAACCAATTCCAAGAAACGAAAGAATTCCTACAATTAAAGCCCAAATCACATTAATTCCAGACATTGCTAGTCCAAAAACTAATAGATAAGGTAAGATTAAAATCAAGTCAAAATCTAACTGTTTTCCTTGAAAATTGGTTGTGTCAAAATGTTGAGAAAGTGAAAAATATATAATCGTCGAAACAATAGCTGCTGGAACTACTATTCGAAAATTAGTTTTAAATTTAGATTTCATGCTCACTTCTTGCGTACGTGTTGCAGCAATTGTTGTATCAGAAATAAATGATAAATTATCGCCAAACATCGCTCCACCAACTACTGCTCCTAACAAAATTGGCATAGAACCTGGAATCATTTTATCCATTTGCACTGCAATCGGCGCAACAGTTACAATTGTTCCAACCGATGTTCCCAAAGCCGTCGCAATAAAACAAGATAACAAAAAGAAACCTGCTACAATAAAGGAAGAAGGAAGATAATTCAAAAATAAATTCACTGTTGATTCTACAGCACCAATTGTAGATCCTAAACTTCCAAACGCTCCAGCGAGAAGAAAAATTAAAATCATCAACATAATGGTTTCTTCACCCGCATTCTTACAAAAAGCCTCGGCTTTCGTATGAAATGAAACCTTAGGGAATTGAACAAATGCAATTACTAATGCTAACATGAAAACAACCAATGCTGGAACAGAATAAAAATCGTTCAGATAAATAGATGCCGAAAAATAGACAAGTATGAAAATGATTAAAGGCAATAAAGCCCAAAAATTTCCTTTTTTTATGATCATATTACTAAAAATTCAGAAAAATATTCTGCAAATATCTATCGAAATTTTAAAACATGAAAATCAAATATTTATTGATTTATAAGTTTTTAGGACAGTAGAATAAAAAAAGGAACATCTTTCGAAAGATATTCCTTCATTTAGAAAAATTTTCTAAAAACTGTATTTTTATTTCGCAATTAATTTATTTGTTTGTGTAATTGCGCGCTCATTTTTTTCTTCAATCCAAGTTTTACCTTTTATTTTTCGCATCACATTATCGTATGTACGCATCAAAAATATGTTATAAATCGCTTCGGACAAATTTTTTGGTTTATGTGCCAACGAACGCAAACTCATCGAAAAACCTGGCGTCAAATATTTCATATAATGCCACCAACCTTCTGGCATATAAAGCATTTCTCCGTGTTTTAGGTCTGCAACCATCGGATTTATATTTTTCAGCGCTGGCCATTTATCAAAATCAGGATTATCAAAATCAATATCTTCTCTACAAATTACCGAATGCGGAATTTTGTACATGTATTTCGAATCCTTTGGCGGAACAATAATACAACGTTTTTTTCCTGCAAAATGGAAATGCAAAATATTCGCTAAATCGATATCATAATGCATAAAAACATTCGATCCTTCACCTCCAAAAAATAACATTGGCATCGATTTGAAAAGATTCAAACCCAAATCTGGCATTTTATAATCTTGTTGCAATTGCGGAACTTGACTCATCAAATTGTACAAAAATATACGCAAATCTGTCGGCTCACTTTGCAACAAATCTACATATTCAGACATTTTCATCTTTGCTACTGGTTCATTTACTTTCTTCGTATAATCAACCGGATCATTATTGTATAAAGGGACAACCTTGTTGCCTGCAACTTGTTTTATATACTCAAAATTCCACTTTTCGTACGCAGGCCAATCCTCTGTAATTCGCTCTACTACAACTGGTTTTTGAGGTTTAACGTAATATTTCTGAAAATCTTTTGCAGAAATACTTTCTACTCTTTCAACTTCTGTGAAATTAAAATTCATCTTTTATGTAAAATAAAGTGCAAATTTACTTAACTTTTTTGTTAAATCTGAAAGAAGCAATTATTAAACCAATCTTTTTTAAATATGATTTAATAATTATTTCTGATTTGATGATTTATTTAATATACATTGAACTTTACTATAACTGATGATAGAAAACACATCAATTCTTTCATTATCTTTACATTGAATTTTTAAAATCGATTCGTTGAACACAAAAAATCTATTTTTTTCCATTTTTTTTATTCTACTGAATACATTTTGTTGTGCACAGCAAATTTTTCCGTATTTGGAACTTCAAAATGAAGAAGATTTTGAAAAAATAGAAGCAATTTCTCTCGAAAATGACTATAATTTTCATCATTTATTGGGTAATTTGAGTCATAATTTTACTTTTCAGAACAATTCTTCGGAAGATATTTCGGCTAAATTTATTTATCCTTATCAAGCTTCTCAAAATGTGTACGAATTAAAAGCTTTTGTAAATGATAAAGTTTTCGAAATTCAATCCAAATCGATTGTAGATATTCGAAAAGAGTTAAAAAATATTGATGCTTCAACTATTTTTAAAAATCAACAAAACAATCAAGTTTTACAATTAGATTTAGGAAAAATTCCTGCACATGCTACACTAAAAATTAAGCTAAAAGTTTCGAAAATTGTTGAAGAAAATAATTTGAATTATCAAGTTTCGTTTTTAGAATTTATCGTGAAACGAACAGAATCTTTTACCCAAATTCATCGTTGGAACAATCAATTGAATGGTTTTCCGAAAAACATAAATTCAGATATTCATCTTTCGGGAAATTTTCCGATTTCAAAAATTGTTTCTGATTTAAAATTTTCAAAGGAAGATGATCGAAATTATGTTTCAAAAAATTCCGATAAAAAGATTCCAACTCTTCAATATGCTTATACAAAAAATGAACTACAAACCGGAATTGAAACGTTTACTGAAAATGGTTGCGATTATATTTTAGGAACAATTGAACCTGCAAATAATCCTTCTAAATATAATGCTCCACGAGAATTTTTGTTCGTTTTGGATGCTTCTGGTTCTATGATGAATCAACCAATTGAAACCACCAAAAAATTGATGTATCAACTTCTTCCAAATCTAAACGAAACAGATAAATTTAATGTGTTGGTTTATTCTACGAAAAATGAATTAATTTTTAATTCTTCTCAATTTCCAACGAAAGAAAACATCAATTTAGCTTTAGAAAAAATTAATTCTTTGAATGGAACTGGCGAAAAATTATTGGATGAAACAATCAAACAAATTCAGAAAAATCCTTTTGATAAAAATTATAAACGAATCATTACAATTATTTCTGATGGAGCGATGAATTTGAATGAAACTGTTTACAATTCACTCCGAAATTATGCAAAAGATACTCAATTTATAACATTAGGAATTGGAAAGGAATTGGACTATCATGCGATGAATTTCATAAGTTTAGCAACAGGAACGCTTCCGATTACGGTCAATGAACCAAGAGAATTGAATCAGAAAATAACACAATTTCTGCAAGCTGTTTTGAATTCTTCTATTTATCATCTTAAAGTTCAATCATCCCAAATCAACCTCAACGAAACGTTTCCGAAGAATTTCAATACGTATTTAGCTCAAAATTCTGTCAATTTTGTTTCACGCGATTGTAATCGTCGTTATCCAAAAAAAATAGAAATTATTGGTAATCAATCGAACCAAAATTTCACTCAAAATTTTGAAATCAAACAACCAAATCCAAGTGAATTTACCGAAGCAATTAAGTTTTATTGGGCAAAACAAAAAATTGATTATCTCTTAAAAGATGAGGAACGTTGCGGTGAAATGTGCAAAAAAGATGGACGATATCGAAAAGAAATTGAGAAAATTGGAACTGAATTTAACATTTCAACACCTTATAATTTATTGATCCAGAAAGGAAATATAGAAAATTACAACAATGATTATGATACAGATGGCGATGGCGTGATGGATATCGAAGATGAATGTCCGTATATAAAAGGAAATCGTTTTGGAAATGGTTGTCCAGAAAGCAATTTGAGTGATAAAAAGATTGGAAATTATGTTCAAGATTATTCAAATTATTTAATGGAAACCGTCGAATTTGATTTTGATAAAGCTGAAATCAGAGCTATTGATTATCCAAAATTGAATGAAGTTGTTGCAATTATGAAACGAAATCCATCACATCATTTTGTTATCGAAGGTCATACAGATGCGGTTGGAACAGAATCTTACAATATAGATTTATCACAACGAAGAGCAAACGCTGTGTTGAATTATTTGATAGAAAAAGGCTTAAATAAAAATCGATTTTCAATTTCCGCTAAAGGTTTTTCAGACTTGAAACACAAAGAATGCAATCCTGCTGCAAATTGTATTGACTGGAAAAATTTTGAAAATAGACGAGTTAGATTTAAGATAAAATAATTATTGTAACAAAAAAAGACCAAGCTTTCACTTAGTCTTTTGTATCTTATAATAATTAACAGCTTAAGAAATTCTTTCAATCAAAGCCATGTAGAATCCATCATAATTAGTTTGAGATGGATAATGCATTTTATCTGAAACCATTTTATAATTTGGATTATTCTTCAAGAATTTTTCTACTTGCTGCTCATTTTCTTGTGGTAAAATAGAACAAGTTGCATAAACCATCATTCCACCAACTTTAATGATTTTAGAATAATCAGCTAATATTTTTTCTTGTGTTGCTAATATTTCGTCAATAAATTCTGGTCTTAATTTCCATTTTGCATCAGGATTACGTTTCAAAACTCCCATTCCAGAACAAGGTGCATCAATCAATAAGCGATCAGCAGAATTCTCCATACGCTTGATTGTTTTTGCTTCAATCACCTTTGTTTGTACATTCTGAACATTGTTACGTTTTGCACGACGTTTCAATTCTTTCAATTTCCAATCGTACAAATCCATTGCAATAATTTGCCCTTTGTTTTCCATCAAAGCAGCTAAATGCAATGTTTTTCCTCCGGCACCAGCACAAGCATCTACCACACGCATTCCTGGCTGAACACGTAAATAAGGCGCAATCAATTGCGATCCTGCGTCTTGAACTTCAAACCAACCATTCTGAAATTCATCTGTACGGAAAATATTTGTTTTCTCTTCAAGCTCTAAAGCATCTTGATATTTCGATAAAACTTTCGTTTTTATTCTACGCTCCTTCAACGCTTTTTGTAATGTTTTACGGTCTGTTTTCAAGGAATTCACACGTAAAACTGTTGGTGCTTGCGAGTTCATTGCATGCACTTCATCTAACCAACGATTTCCCAACGACTTCTCTCCTAACTCGAACATCCAATCTGGATACGATTCTGCAACCGCAATATTTTTAGACGAATTGTGATGTCTTTTCAAGACTTCTTTTGGATAGATTTTTTGAAATTCTTCCCATTTTGGTAACGTTTGCTCTGGATCTAAAGCAAACCAAGTTCCAACAAACTCCCAAATTGTATCAGGAGAAAGCGGACGGCTCATTGCCCCTTCAACCAAACGTTTCCAACGAACTAAATCGTAAACCGTTTCGGCAATAAAAGCACGATCGCGCGCTCCCCATTGCTTATTCGATTTCAATGTTCGCTCAACTTCTTTATCTGCATATTTTCCTTCGAAGAAAATTTGTTGCAATGTGTCGGTAATTCCGACAAATAAATTTTTATATGGTAAAATCTTCATAACTCGGTGCAAATTTACAAAGACTTAAATGATTAGCGTAATTAATTTATAAGATTATACAACTTCAAAAAGATCTTTTATCTTTTGAGGAACCTCAACCACTTTATTTTGCTGATAATCGAAGGTCACAATTCCTGTTTTCGCTTTTGCAATTAATTTATCTTTTGTAGAAATTTTATAGATTACATCAAAACTAACACGCGAAAAATCTTGCACACCAATCTCAATCAACAATTCATCACCATAAAAAGCTTGATTTTTATACTCAATCGCAACATCACCCATAATCACACTTACACCTCCAAAATCTAATTCCGAATAGCCATAATGTTGAAAAAACTGAATTCGCGATTCATGTATAATGGACAATACTTTATCGTTTGCCAAATGATTTCCATAATTGAGATCAGTTATGCGTACTGGTATTATTGTTGAAAATAAAAATTTGTCTGAAAAATCTAATTTTATACGAGCCATTTTGTAGATATATTTGCTCAAAGATAAGAAAGTTGTATAAAAAAAAACGGGTTTAAGCTCCTCAGCTTAAACCCAATTGATTTTTAAAAAAACTTACACTAGTAAGTATAAATTTAACATTAAAAAAAATCAATCTTACTCTCTACTACCTAAGGTCAAATTTAGAAATAATTTAATAAACACCAAAACTTTTTAGAAAATTTTTATTATTCTTTTTTATTTAAAATAAGACTGATATTAAAAACTCTAAATATTAGATTATTATATAAAAAAAGCACTCTATTAAATACGACCTATATAAATAAAACATGCTATTTTTTATGTTTGTGAAAAATAGTAATTTGCAAGGCCAAACTTTTAACATGAATTTGATTCAATACATTCATCAACATCTTAATTCTATTTCAGAAAAATCAATCAACAATACAGTAAATTGTTTGAATGAAGATAATACCATACCCTTTATTGCGAGATATAGAAAAGAGGTCACAGGAAATCTTGATGAAGTTCAAATTTCTGCTATAAAAAAACTGCAAAATCAATACAATGAAATTGTTTCTCGAAAAGAATTTATTTTAAAAACATTGGAAGAGCAGAATCAATTGAGCAATGAATTACAACAACGTATTCAGAAAAGTTTTGATTTGGTTCAATTAGAAGATTTATATCTTCCTTATAAAAAGAAGAAAAAAACACGTGCAACCATTGCAAAAGAAAAAGGTTTAGAGCCTTTGGCAAAAATCATCATGAAGCAAAATAATATTCCTGATTTGGATGATTTAGCAAAAAAATATCTAAATGAAGATGTGACAAGTATCGAAGATGCTTTTGCAGGTGTACAAGATATTATTGCAGAATGGATAAATGAAAATGAATATGTACGTCATCGATTGCGAGATATTTTCAGAAAATCTGCTTTGATTGAAAGTAAACTAGTAAAATCTAAAATAGATGATGAAGATTCGGCTAAATACTCGAACTATTTTGAATACGAAGAATTATTGAAAAAAATTGCTTCTCACCGATTATTGGCTATTTTACGCGGCGAAAATGAAGGTTTTTTGAAAGTAAATGTATCAATTGATAAAAAAGAAGCCTTCAAATTTTTAGAATACACTTTAATCAAATCTATTCAACCAGAAGTTTCTTGGGTTATTGAGGAAGCGATAAAAGATGCTTACAAACGACTTTTAGCTCCTTCAATCTCAAATGAAGTGTTGAAAGAAGCAAAACAAAAAGCAGATGAAACATCAATAAATGTTTTTTCGAAAAACTTAAATCAATTGCTTTTGGCGCCACCTCTGGGAGAAAAACGAATTTTAGCGATAGATCCTGGTTACAAATCGGGTTGTAAAGTGGTTGTATTAGATGAGCAAGGTGATTTGTTGCACAACGAAAACATCTATCCGCATGCGCCTCAAAATGAAAAAACACAAGCCATCAAAAAACTAAAATCGCTTATCAATGCTTATAATATCGATGCAATTTCGATAGGAAATGGAACAGCTTCTCGCGAGACTGAAAATTTGGTTCAGAATATTGCATTTGATCGTCCACTAAAAGTTTTTGTTGTAAATGAAGCTGGTGCTTCGGTTTATTCGGCTTCTAAAATTGCGCGCGACGAATTTCCGGATAAAGATGTTACCGTTCGCGGTGCTGTTTCTATAGGCCGCCGTTTACAAGATCCTTTGGCAGAATTAGTAAAAATAGAGCCAAAATCGATTGGAGTTGGTCAGTATCAACATGATGTCGATCAAACTTTATTGAAAAATGAGTTGGATGATGTTGTTTCTTTCTGTGTAAACAAAGTTGGTGTAAATCTGAACACAGCAAGCAAACATTTACTAAATTATGTTGCAGGAATTGGTGAAAAAATGGCTGAAAATATTGTAGAATATCGAAGCGAAAATGGTGCATTTAATTCGAGAAAAGAGTTACTAAAAGTTCCTCGTTTGGGTGAAAAAGCATTCTTACAAGCTTCTGCTTTTTTACGAATTCCAAATGCAAAAAATCCGTTAGATAATTCTGCTGTTCACCCAGAATCGTATGCTCTTGTAGAGAAAATGGCGAAAGATTTGAAAGTTGATTTGAAAGATTTGATTCAAAATAAAGAATTGATTAATCAACTTGATTTAACCAAATATATTACCGAAAAAGTAGGTTTACCAACTTTAGAAGATATTAAAAAAGAACTTGAAAAACCTGGTTTAGATCCGCGTTCTACTGCAAAAGTTTTTAGTTTTGATCAACGATTAAAGAAATTCGAAGATTTGCAATTGGGCATGAAAGTTCCTGGAATTATTAATAATATTACCAATTTTGGCTGTTTTGTAGATATAGGAATCAAAGAAAATGGTTTGATTCATATTTCTAAAATTTCGAATGAATTTATTTCAGATGTAAATTCAAAAGTGCATTTGAGTCAACAAATTGAAGTAACCGTAATTGGAATTGATACAGAAAAACGTAAAATTCAATTGTCTTTGATTGATTAAGGAAAATAATTTCAAAATTAAAAGGCAATCTAACGAAAGATTGCCTTTTTGATTTTATTATTTTCTGAGCAGAAATTAATCCTCAAATTTTACTTTATATTGTTTATCAAACTCTTTTTTCTGCGCATCAGTCATTTTACTACGCATATATTTTATTGTAAATCCACCAATCATTTTATCACCTTTATAATACATCCAATCTGATAATTTAGTTGGATCTATCACAATTGTATCATTGTGTTTAACCAATTTTGTGTATTGAGGTACGTTGTCCACAATTCCTTTTAATTGATCGTTGTCCGAATATACATCACGAATCCAAATATGCTCTTTTTGTGTCGCATTCGGAATATCATACATTTGTTTGACAATAAAATTAGTTGTCGTTGTATCTTTCATCGACAACGCCAATTTGAAATCATCAAACGTTTGTTGCGCTTCCTTCCCAATACTATCCAAATCTTTTTGTTCTTGCTTTTGCTTATCCAAACCTTTATAAGCTTCTACTCCAGCATTTTCTTTGTTACCACAAGAAAATAATAAAACCGAAAAAGCTATTGCGAATAATGTATATTTCATAATTGTATTTCTTTGATTGTTGTCCTATAAAGTTACATAAATTTATTCAAAATAAGATAAATTCAACTCTTTTGGTGTTGGCTGAATCCATTTTTGATGACCAAAATAACTCCAAGTTGTATAAGCTAAATTGTAATTTGGATTTGTAAATTGATAATAATCGCTACCATTGACAGAAACTTTTGCATCCACAAAAACTTTGACATCTTTCACACCATTTTTCGCATAATCATATTTTACATAACGTGCAAATTGCCACATCATATCTGGGCTAACCGCCATTTTTGACATTTGTTTGAAGGTTAGATATTTTGTCAAATCTACTTTCTCGCGTTTCAAGAATTTACCTTTTTTCTGTGGATCTGGTTTCGAAACATATACCACAACTTCACCCGCTTTGTTACGCAACATCATTCGCCAAGCCATGCGATGACCTTCCTCTGTCCAAAAAACATTTCCGGGAATAAAGTAATGGCGAACAGGTAAATATATTTGCCAAACTACGTAGAAAAACATCAAATAAGAGAACATGACACGACGAGTTGTCAATAAATTATCATCATCTGAACGATCCATCATAAATGATTTTTTAGGAAAAATAACTTCCTGAATCTTAACGGGATCATAAAAGAAAATTAACATTGCCAAAGCAAAGAAAGGAAATATTCCAATCCCGAAAACTGCAGAATTGAAAATATGAAAGGCTACAGCACATTTGAAAGCGATTCCACGCGTTCTATTCATCAACATTGCAGGAATAATCAATAAATCGAAAAAGAATCCGCCCCAAGCAAAAACTTGTGCAAACTCTAAACTACTTACAACTTTTCCTAATCCAATCAAATTATATTTTGTTGTTAATAAATCGCCATATTCGTGAAATTTCATTTGTAAAAAAACACCGTTAAACCAATCTGGATAAATCTTTGCAAAAGCCGCAAAAACATACACAATCAATAACTGGATAATGAATAATGTTGGTACCCAATTGCGCATGGTTAGACGTTTTATTTTCGGAAAAATTAAACTATCAATCGAAAAGAAATGATGCGCAGGAATTATCGTCATCATCCACGAAACTAGCATAAACAGATAATAATGGTTGTTGTAGCTTGTTTTTTGCATGAAATACGTCAACGACCATAAAATAGAAAATACGATAATTGAAAATCGATAAGCAAATCCAAACACGATAAACCAGCCTAAAATTCCCATGAGCACGTACAAATAAATCATATTTTGTCCCAAGAAAACATTTGTCCACTCGAATCCGATGAACGAAAATGTAATGTGCGGTTCAACAAAATTTGTTTGTACCCAACCTGTAAAAATGGCTCCCCAACATTCTGCAACAATTAATAAACCAAAGATTATTCGGAAAATTACAAGTGGAGAATTATCAACTTTTCGGAATAAATATTCGCTAAACATGATTGATTGTTAATTTTGGCTAATTTAAAAATAACCTTTAGAGTTTAGCTACTTTTAGCGTATATTTATTGTATGAAAACGAGGAAAATTATTTTGTTTGATGGAATTTGCAATTTATGCAATCAATCTGTTCAGTTTGTGATTGAACATGACAATAAAAATCAATTTCAGTTTGCTTCATTACAATCTGATTTTGGACAAAATTTTTTGAAAGAAAATAATTTGGATGCCGCTCAATTTGATTCTATCGTTTTTATTGAAGATGATAAATTTTATACCAAATCATCTGCTGCGCTAAAAATTGCTAAATATTTGGACGGAATAACTTCGTGGTTGACTATTTTTATGATTGTTCCAAAGCCTTTGCGCGATGTGGTTTATAGTTTTATTGCGAAAAATCGTTATCGTTGGTTTGGAAAACAAGAAAGTTGTTGGTTACCTACTCCTGAATTAAAAGCGAAGTTTTTAGATTAAGTTTTAAACTTCTTGATTCAAATAGTTTTTAATCTTCTTAAAAAGAATTACCCAAAAATAAAAAGTCAATAAAAGGTTTATACTACAATTATCAAGAGAACAAAGTTTCCATTTAATATTGTTGAATCTATTTCTCCCATTTGAATTAAAAAAGCGAAAAATAAGCAAACAACAAATAAAATGATAATACTCTATATTTCCTTTTTGAAAGAATGCTAATGAATAAAAATAGTATTGTTATCAATCCTAAACTATAAATTGAAACTTCATCTTCACCTCCAGAAGATTGTAATTGGGAAGTATAATAAAAATCATTTCCTTGCATATAGCCTAATCCATCTGTGTATTTAATAAATAAAAAACAACAAATGACTTGAGCAAGATATAAAACTTCAAGGAATGAAAAATGTACTTTCATTTTATTAACCTCTGTTTAAATTATTTAATCTTCTACAACTATTTTTTCATTAATTTTTACAATAGCTTCATTGATTCCTTTAAAATACTTTTCCTCACTAAAGTTTGGAACAACTACCTCATCAATTAGCTTTTGAGAAAAATCGTCAGAAATTATATTTCGAGCAATATCATTCGTCGAAATTCTAACTTCTCTTGATTTTAAATTAAACACAATTATCATATTTCCCTTTTGAAATCGATCAGAACTATTGTTATTAAGGATTGAAAATGAATAATCTGTTATATTTTCATTTGGAAAATAATCATCTGTAGAAATTATAAATAGCTGAAAACGATTGGTCTTTTGAATTTTCTTTAATTGTTTTTCAAGTTTTGCTAACTCTTCTCTATTAAAGACTTTTTCTAAATCAACAACATTTGAAAAAGGAACCAAAGAATAATTTTCAATAAAAGGAAATTCAGTACAATTTTTAATCAAACTCTTTTGTAGATTGAACTGAAAGATGTTTACATCTGATATTAAAAAGTCTTCTGCTTCAGAATTGAGGTATTTATTAAAATCAAATAAATTTTTAGCTGGTTTTTTCTTTTTAAATGATTTACAAATTTCTTTGCTGATTTGATCATAATCTTGAGCATGAGAAAATGTAATATTTGTGAATAAAAGAACTAATAGAAGTATATTTCTTATCATTACAACGAATTAAAATCTACTGATTTTTATATTTCTCAATGGCAGCTTTTATTTTTTCGCGACGATTTGATGGTGATGGATGTGTACTTTGGAATTCTGGAACTTGACTTCCACCCGAAGCTTCTTCCAAAATATCCATTACACCAATCAATGCTTTTGGATTATATCCTGCTTGAATCATAAATCGAACGCCCAAATCATCAGACTCCAATTCATCATCACGACCATATTTCATATTCACCATATTCGCGACTAGTTGTGCGTAATAAGCCGAATTTGCGTCTCCAACTGCAACACCTGCCGCTCCTGCAATTCCTTGCGAAAGTTCTTGTTTCGACATTTGTTCTGCACTATGACGCGCAATAACGTGACCAACTTCGTGTCCCAAAACTCCAGCCAATTGATCTTCGTTTTGCAAACGCGTCAACAAGGCTTCGGTAATAAAAATTGGTCCACCAGGCAATGCAAAAGCATTTACAGTACGATTATCTGCCAACACATAAAACTGAAATGGATAATTCGTTTTATGCGCATCACTAGTATTGACCACTTTAGCACCTACTCGTTTTACAAGCTCTTGGTATTGCACATTGCGAGATAGTCCACCAAACTCTTGAGCCATTTGCGAAGCCGAATTAATTCCCATTGCAATTTCGTCATCTTTAGTTAATGAAATATATTGCTTTTCGCCTGTAATTTCATTGACTTCCGAAGAAGAAAAATATTTTATAACAGAAAAAATAACAATTGCTGCGGCAATTATTAATTTCATCGACGTCCCGCCCTTTTGCATATCAGTATAAGGTGTTAATTATTTTTTGTGCCTTTTCTTTAAAATCTCCAAAACATCTTTTAATTCAAAGCCACGAGCATGTAAAGCCATAAGGTAATAAAAGATAACATCTGCCGATTCTTCCAAAAAGTTTTCGTCGTTATCTTGTTCCGAAGCAATCACCATTTCTACAGCTTCTTCCCCCATTTTTTTAGCGATTTGCGAATTACCTTTTTTATGAACACGTTTCATTTTAGATTTTTTCGCATCCTCTAATTTCGCCTCTTCCATCATTATTTCCAATTTCTTTAAGAATGGAAATTTTTTTTCTTTTTTGACTTCAGAAGTATTTTCATTAAGTTCCATAAAATCGTTTGTTTTCATAGATTTTTTTAAACGTAGAATAAATTTAAGAAATTCTACCGAATTATTTATCTCAATTCTATTGCCAATATTACTATTTTTTGAAAAAAAAGAAAGTTTTTATTCACATTTATTTCTAAAAAAATAAAATTCTAATCTATTCATTCAATTAATTTTTAAGATTGTTATTCACTTTTATTTTAAGATAAAAAAACGTATTTTTACGCGAAAATAAACATAGCGCAAACACAATGAACACAAACGATTTTTCCATTAGACATATTGGAAACAATGCGCAGCAAGCAGCTGAAATGCTTTCTGTAATTGGGAAAGATTCTATTGATTCTTTAATTGAGGCAACAGTTCCTCAGAACATTCGATTGAAAAATGCTTTGGATTTACCAGAAGCTTTATCAGAATTTGAAGCTATTAATCATTTAGCTGAAATCGCTTCAAAAAATAAAAAAGTAAAAAATTATCTTGGATATGGATATTATGGTACAATTTTACCAGCACCAATTCAACGTAATATATTAGAAAATGCTGGTTGGTACACAGCTTATACACCATACCAAGCGGAAATTGCGCAAGGACGTTTAGAAGCTTTATTAAATTTCCAAACTGTTATTTCTGATTTAACAGGTTTACCTATCGCAAATGCCTCTTTATTAGACGAAGGTACTGCATGTGGTGAAGCAATGCACATGTTATTTGAATCTCGTTCTCGTGATCAAAAGAAAAACAATGTCAACAAATTTTTTGTAGCAGACAACTTATTCCCTCAATCTGTAGCAGTTTTAGAAACGAAAGCACACGGTTTAGGAATTGAATTAGTTGTTGGAAACTTTGAAACAACTGAATTAACAGAAGAATTCTTCGGAGCGATTGTACAATACATCGGAAAAGGAGGACAAATCAATAATTATAAATCATTTGTAGAAAAAGCAAATGCGGTTAACGTAAAAGTTGCTGTTGCAACAGATTTATTAGCTTTAACATTATTAACACCTCCAGGTGAATGGGGGGCTGATATCGCAATTGGTACTTCTCAACGTTTTGGTGTTCCAATGGGATACGGTGGACCACACGCAGCTTTCTTATCTTGTACAGAAGAATATAAGCGTGTAATTCCAGGACGTATTATTGGAGTTTCTCAAGATCGTTTAGGAAATTATGCATTGCGTATGGCTTTACAAACGCGTGAACAACATATCAAACGTGAAAAAGCAACTTCTAACATTTGTACTGCACAAGTATTGTTAGCAGTTATGGCTTCTTTCTACGCGGTTTATCACGGTAAAGATGGTTTACAATATATCGCTGATCAAATCCATACTAAAGCAGCTGTTTTACACGGAGGTTTAGAGCATTTAGGATTTAAATTAGTGAATACAAATTTCTTCGATACAATTCAAATTGAGGTTGAAAACTCTGACGAAATTGTGAAGATTTTTGCAGAAGAAGAAATTAATGTAAATGGATTCGAAAACGGAAAAATTTCAATCACAATTGATGAAATGACTTCTGAAGAAGATATTTTTGAAATTTTAAGTGTTTTTGCAACAATTAAAAACACAGAAGACGGTTTCGAATTTGAAGTAGATGATTCTTATTTACCTCAAGATTTAATCAGAACTTCTGATTTCTTAACACACGAAAACTTCAATTTATATCATACAGAAACAGAATTAATGCGTTACATCAAACGTTTAGAACGTAAAGATTTAGCGCTTAACCAATCGATGATTGCATTAGGTTCTTGTACAATGAAATTGAATGCTGCAACAGAATTATTGCATATGTCTTGGGAAAGAATGGGGAATGTTCACCCTTTCACTCCAAAAGATCAAGTAGAAGGTTACCAAACATTAATCAAAAACTTAGAAGATTATTTAGCTGTAATTACAGGTTTTGATGCAACTTCTTTACAACCAAATTCTGGTGCACAAGGAGAATATGCAGGTTTAATGGTTATTCGTTCTTACTTTGAGGCAAAAGGAGAAGGACACAGAAATGTAGTGTTGATTCCACAATCTGCTCACGGAACTAACCCTGCTTCTGCTGCAATGGCTGGAATGCAAGTTGTTGTTGTGAAAAACTTAGAATCTGGTGAAACAGATTTAGTTGACTTGAAAGAAAAATGTGAAAAACATAAAGATAACTTAGCTGCATTGATGATTACTTATCCATCAACTTATGGCGCTTTTGATAGCAATATCGAAGAAGTTACTGAAATGATTCACGCATACGGAGGTCAAGTTTATATGGACGGTGCAAATATGAATGCACAAGTTGGATTAACTTCTCCAGGAAATATTGGTGCAGACGTTTGTCACTTAAACTTACACAAAACATTCGCTATTCCTCACGGAGGTGGAGGACCTGGTGTAGGACCAATTTGTGTTAAAGCACACTTAGCTCCTTTCTTAGGATCTTCTCCATTAATCGAAACTGGAGGAAAAGAAGCGACAAATACATTTGCTGCAGCTCCTTATGGTTCTGCGTTCATTTTACCAATTTCTTACTCTTACATTTTAATGTTAGGAGCAGAAGGTTTATTGAAAGCGACACAAGGTGCAATTTTAAATGCTAATTACATGAAAACTCGTTTAGAGAAACATTTTGACATTTTATATACAAATGGAAACAATGTAGTGGCACACGAATTTATCTTAGATTGTCGTCCATTCAAAAAAGCAGGTATCGAAGTTACTGATATTGCAAAACGTTTGATTGATTACGGATTCCACGCACCAACAGTATCTTTCCCAGTTGCTGGAACGTTGATGGTAGAGCCTACAGAATCAGAAAACAAAGCAGAATTAGATCGTTTTTGTGATGCATTAATTTCTATTCGTCAAGAAATCGACGAAGTTGCAAACGGAGATTATCCAGTTGACAACAATGTATTACACAACGCGCCTCACCCAATTCACTTGATTACAGCAGACGAGTGGGAATATCCTTACTCTCGTTCTAAAGCTGCATATCCAGCAGAATGGGTTCGCGAGCGTAAATTCTTTGCATCTGTTTCTCGTATTGATGATGCTTACGGAGATCGTAACTTAATCTGTACGTGTGCTCCTATCGAAGCCTATATGGATTAATTATTCTAGAAAGAATATATTATAAATACAAATCGCTCTGAGAAATCGGAGCGATTTTTTTATTGAAATAATTTAAATGTTTAAAATGTTTGTATTTCTTAATTTTTTTTAAAATTCATTCTAACTAAACTTTTAATATTAAAACATTTATGAAAAATTTTGCTGCCGAGTTTTTCGGTACTTTTTGGTTAGTTTTCGGAGGTTGTGGTAGTGCAATCTTTGCAGCTGGTATTCCCGAATTAGGAATTGGTTACGCTGGTGTTGCATTAGCATTTGGTCTTACTGTATTAACAATGGCTTATGCAGTTGGTCATATTTCTGGAGGACATTTCAACCCTGCTGTCTCTTTCGGTTTATTTGCTAGAGGACGATTTGATGGAAAACAACTTATTCCTTATATTATTTCACAAGTACTCGGAGCAATTGCTGCAGCTGGTGTATTATACTTAATCGCATCTGGAAACTCAGATTTTGCAATTGAAAATACCAAAGCTGGTGCATTCGCTTCCAATGGATATGGAGCCTTTTCTCCACATGGTTATAGCATGTTATCTGCTTTTCTAATTGAATATGTCTTAACAGCCTTCTTCTTAATTGTTATTTTAGGTGCTACAGATAAATTTGCAAACGGAAAATTTGCTGGAATTGCAATTGGATTAGCCTTAACATTAATTCACTTAATTTCTATTCCAATCACTAACACATCCGTAAACCCTGCCCGTTCTACATCACAAGCTATTTTTGTAGGTGACGAACCTTTAACACAATTATGGTTATTTTGGGTTACACCAATCGCTGGCGCAATTGTAGGTGGATTAATTTATAAATTATTATTACAAAAAGACGAAAGTCAAGCATAAACTAAAAGCTCCGAATGGAGCTTTTTTTATTTTATTAACTGATATTCAGGATAAAATTCATTAAGTATTTCTTCTTCTTTATTCGGTAAAAAATAACAGGTTACATAAAAAAGTAAAAAGATAAAACTAAATATAATCGAAAATACAATATTTAAAATAATTTGGTTATTATCAAGATGAATCAAAACCTGCAAACTTAGATTAAACAAAGAAAATGCAAACGAGATGATATAAAGATTTTTAAAAATAAGCTCTTGTAAAATCAGTTTTCTATTTTTCACACTTAATTTTTGACGATATTTTTTTTGTAACCTTATATATCGATAAATAAATAATCCAAAAAATAAAACAATCGTACTTAAAATAGCAATTTTACTATATTTAAAAGCTATCAAATTAAACAATAATATTCCACTCATAACAAAAATAAAATACTGAAAAGTAAGTAAATGACTTTTCATCACTTTCCAAATTAAATTATTGTATTTTTTTTGAAGCGCAAACCTTCTTTTATCTACAATTTCAGAAAAACCAAATATTCCAAACTTCTTAAATTCATTTTGTAAAGCATCTTCAAAAGTTATAGTTTCATTTGTTTCCCATTGTTCTTCAATTCCACAAGCCAAATGATCGGCTAATTCCAATTGCAAATCATAATACTCAACATAATGCTGACGCGTAAAATCGATTAATTTTTGAACTTCAAAAGCAGAAATTTTTCTCATGATTAAATCAATTTAGGGTTCAATAATTTTTGGATTTGTAGCATTGTTTCTGTTAACAATTGAATTCTTTTTACAGATTCTTTAGTTCCAAACTCAGTCAACTTATAATATTTTCTTATTCGACCTTCTACTCGCTCAGCTTCCACTTCAATTATATTCTCAGCTTCCAGCTTATGTAAAATAGGATACAATGCACCCTCTTTTAACTCAAATTCATCTTGCGTTAAAATTCTAATTTTTTGAATGATTTCATAACCATACATTCTTTTATGATCTTGTAATAGTTTTAAAATAATCGGTTGCAGAGTTCCTTTATAAAATTGAACATCTTTCATATACCTAAGTTTCTTATGTAAGTTAAGATAAATAATTCAATTAAAAACACTTTAACTAAAATTTATTTCAAAAACTCATCTGTAAAATGTTGAGTTTTTTTATCGGAAGAGAATTTCGTTTGATTATAATCTGCTGATTTATTCTTCGGAATCGAAAGTGAATTCCATTCATTGTCCTTTATTAATTTTCCTATAAAAACAATTTGACCAACATGATACGGATAATGCGCCAATTGACGATTAATCGCTTCTATTATTGTATGTCCTTCATTTCGGATATAAATAATTTGCTGTAAATCTTCGTCGGTTTTGATTTGTGCTAAAGCATCAAACAAATACTTCCAACCTTTCTCCCATTTATCTAAAAGTTGTTCTTTAGTTTTGATTGTATCTTCAAATTCTTCATCACGATTTCGCCACTCTTTTTCACCATCTGTTGTCAAAAAATCAGTCCAACGCGACAACATATTTCCTGAAAGATGATTCACGATAATCGCAATGCTATTTGAGTTTTCATTGTATTACCAAAACAATTCTTCATCCGTTAATTGCGAAAATGTTTTTTCACCCAAATGTTTATAATACTGGAATTGTTTGATAATCCCGTTTACTAAATTATTTTCCATATTCTGTTAATTAGTTCCTTGCAAATTTTTGTGATTATGCTTGCGTTTATAATGCGTTTCCTTAAATTGATTTTTATCCGTTGTCACTATTGAGATATTTCCATCAATCTCCATCATCGCCAATTTCACATCTTTAATATGTTCTACACCATGTTCGCGCATTGCTTCGTTCAATTCTTCCGAATTAATTCTCAATTTGCTCAACATTGTAAAATCAGCTTTTCCATTATGGATTAAAATTTCAGATTTTTGTTCAATTAAGTTTCCTAAAAATTTATTTTTCAACATTATTCTTTTGACAATAAAATTTAAAAGAAACAATACAAAAGCTGCTATCAATCCTCCTTGCAAACTCGAATCTGAACCAACCATTGCATTTTGTACAGCGTTACTAATTAATAAAATTAAGATTACATCGGCCGTATTTAATTGGGATAATTGCTGTTTACCAAAAATTCTAAGTGCAATTAACATAAAAAAATACACCGAAATACAGCGCAAAACAATTTCTAAATAACCTTCCATACATTTATTTTAAGTAAATAAAAGGTACTAAAAAATCCGTTCTGAAATTGGAACGGATTTAAAAATTTATTTTGATTTTCTAAGAATAGAAATTCTGGAAACTCTTAAAATTAAATAGATAATTGCGAGATAAAACTTTTTCTCATAAAACAATTCAAGACCTCTTATTGGGAAAAATTTTTCTGATAAAAACGCTAACAATAAAATTACAATAACCGCAATACTAACAATATTAATTGCTTTATCCATTAGTTGTTATATTTTGGTTGAATATTTTTCTTCATCATTTCGTATAAAGAATGTCCAATTCCTTGTGTAATCTCTGACAGATTTTCGAAATTAATCACCGAAACTTCATCGTTTTTTTGATGATAATGATGTTGATTCTCCATGTTTACAGAAGAAAGCGCATGCGATACCACTTTATGATTCACAAAATTTACATTATCCGAACGATAAAATAATTGTTGCTGCAAATAAGGGTCGTTTTCAACTTTGAATGTTTTAGTAGAATTATTATTCATCAAATTCATCAAATCCGAACGGTCGCTACCTGTCATATATACTTTTCCTTCGCCGAAAGCAGAAACAGTTCCAATCATTTCTAAATTCAACATCACTTTCATATTTGGTAAATAAGACTGAAAATCTGTGTTTTCTACCAACATTTTAGAGCCAATTAATCCAATTTCTTCCGCATCAAAAGCCATAAACATCATAGTTTGCTTAACTTTTTTGTTTTTGAAATAATCAGACAAAGCCATTACAGCCGAAGTTCCACTTGCATTATCATCTGCTCCATTAAAAATTTTATCCTCACCTTTGTCATCTGTTCCAACATGATCAAAATGCGCACCTACAGCGTAAATATCAGACGATTTACCTTCTTTAATTCCGCAAACATTTTGTCCTGTTTTGCCTTTATATTCAAATTCGATTAAATATGAATCACCAACACAAGGTTTTAATTTATTTTGTTTGAATTTTTCAGCAATCAATTCAGCAGCCAATCGATTTTCGGGCGTTCCAAATTTTCGACCCTGCATAGCATCAGAGGCTAATTCTTCGACATATTTCTTTTGATTTTCTTTAGAATACTGCGCGTTTGCTTGATTGAAAGCAAGTAATCCAATTGCAAGTAAAGTATATTTTTTCATTTTTATATGTGTGATTAATTTGACGGAAGATACGAAAAATTAACTTTTCTTCTCAAACATCAATTCTTTTACTTTTTCTTTGTCTTCTTTTTCATTCTTTAGATCGAACATTGTTCCGAAAATACGATCCCAAAAGGTATTTGAAACGCCAAAGCCTAATTCTTCGTCTTTATAATGATGCAAATGATGATTGCGCCAAAGTGGTTTCATAAACTTGAAAGGTGGTGCAATAGCATGAATCAAATAATGCATAGATGCATACAATAAATAGCCAATCATAAACCCCGGAAAGAAAGCAAAGGCATATTTCCCTAAAATTAAATATTGAATCAAGAAAATGATTGACGCCAAAAGAATACTTGGAACTGGAGGCATAAACAAACGTTGTTTATCGCGCGGATAATGATGATGATTCCCGTGAAAAATGTAAACAATTCGTTTTAGACTTGGTTGTTCGGCTGTCCAATGAAAAAGATAACGATGTGCAAAATATTCGAATAAAGTCCAAAATAACATCGCTCCAAAAAATAGACTGACAACTGTTAAGACTGATAAATCGTAACTAGAAATTCCATAATAAATACAATAGGAAAGTAGAGGAATGTACATTCCCCAAATAACTGCGGGATGACCTTTTGTCAACATTTCGAGGTATTTGTTTTCGAAGATTTGCGCTTGACCTTTATTATGTATTTTCTCAAATTTCATGGTTACAAAATTTAATTTACTTAAAAATAAGGTTTTAACATATTTTAAACAAACAATCTCTAAAAATTAATTGTTAAAAAAAATCCGAAAATCAAAGTTTGATTTTCGGATTATATGATAAATAAGAAAATTCTTATCTGTTTTCAATTTCAACGTAATCACGTAATGGTGCTCCTGTGTATAATTGACGAGGGCGACCAATTGGTTGATTTGTTTCGCGCATTTCCATCCATTGTGCAATCCATCCTGGTAGACGTCCAACAGCAAACATAACTGTAAACATTTCAGTTGGGATATCTAACGCTTTGTAGATAATTCCTGAATAGAAATCTACGTTTGGATATAAGTTTCTTGATTTGAAATACTCGTCTTCTAAAGCAGCTTGTTCTAATTTTTTCGCAATATCTAAAATAGGATCATTGATTCCTAATTTCTCTAAAACGTTATCCGCAGCTACTTTGATGATTTTCGCACGAGGGTCAAAGTTTTTATAAACACGGTGTCCGAATCCCATTAAACGGAATGGATCGTTTTTATCTTTTGCTTTAGCTAAGTATTTTTCAACATCTCCACCATCATTTTTGATCGCTTCTAACATTTCTAATACTGCTTGGTTAGCACCTCCGTGTAATGGTCCCCATAATGCAGAAATACCTCCAGAGATAGAAGCAAATAAACCTGCATGAGAAGAACCTACTAAACGTACACTTGATGTAGAACAGTTTTGCTCATGATCTGCGTGTAAGATTAATAATTTGTCAATTGCATCAATAATAACTGGATCTAAGTCTAATTCTTGACCTGGTTTTTTGAATAATAATTGATAAAAGTTTTCTACATAAGATAATTTATCGTTAGAGTAGTTAACTGGTAATCCTTTAATTTTTCTTTGTGTCCAAGACGCTAATACTGGGAATTTACCTAATAAAGTAACTGCCGCTTTGTACATATCATCTGGAGAAGTAACATCAACAACTTTTGGGTTGAATGCTGATAAAGCAGCTGTTAAAGATGTTAATACTCCCATTGGGTGAGCAGAACTTGGGAATGCATCTAAGATTTTGATTAAATCTTCTGACACATAGTTATACTCATTAATATCAGCGATAAATTTATCTAATTCAGCTTGTGTAGGTAATTCTCCTTTGATTAACAAATACATTACTTCTACGAAAGAAGATTTCTCTGCTAATTGTTCAATAGGATATCCACGGTACATCAACTTACCTTCTTCACCATCTAAAAATGTAATTTTAGATTCGCATGCCCCTGTATTTTTGTAACCTGGATCCATTGTGATTAATCCAGTAGCACTTCTTAACTTGGAAATATCAATAGATTTTTCATCCATTGTACCAGTTGTAACAGGTAGCTCCAACTCATTTCCGTTGTAATTTAATATTACCTTATCTGACATTTTATAGTTTATATTATTTATTGCGTAATTTACACTTTTTTTATTAATTTGAGACTGATAAATATCAGTCTCAAATTATTTTATCGCTTAACTTTAAAAGCCTTAAGCCCTGGAAAAATTGCAGTTTCTCCAAGAATCTCTTCAATACGTAATAATTGGTTGTATTTCGCCATACGATCAGAGCGAGAAGCAGAACCAGTTTTAATTTGTCCTGTGTTCAAAGCAACAGCTAAATCTGCAATTGTAGCATCTTCTGTTTCTCCAGAACGGTGAGACATAACTGCTGTATAACGTGCATTTTGCGCCATTTGTACTGCTTTGATCGTTTCTGATAACGTACCAATTTGATTGAATTTTACTAAGATAGAATTTGCTGTTTCAACATCAATTGCTTTTTCTAATTTAGTTACATTCGTTACCAATAAATCGTCTCCAACAATCTGAACACGTTTACCGATTTTATCTGTTAAGATTTTCCAACCTTCCCAATCGTTTTCATCCATACCATCTTCGATAGAAATAATTGGATATTTCTCTGTCAATTCTGCTAAATAAGCTGCTTGCTCTGCAGAAGTACGGATAGCTCCTTTCTCTCCTTCAAATTTTGTATAGTCATATTTTCCATCGTGATAAAACTCTGATGATGCACAATCTAATGCAATCATAATTTCTTCACCTGCTTTGTAACCTGCTTTTTCTATTGCAGAAATTACAGTATCTAAAGCATCTTCTGTGCCATCAAAAGTTGGTGCAAATCCACCTTCGTCACCTACTGCTGTAGATAAACCACGGTCGTGTAAAATTTTCTTTAATGCATGAAAAACTTCTGTTCCTTTGCGTAAAGCGTCAGAAAAAGATGCTGCCTGAACTGGCATAATCATGAATTCTTGGAACGCAATAGGCGCATCAGAGTGAGAACCTCCATTTACGATATTCATCATTGGAACTGGTAATGTGTTTGCATTAACTCCACCGATGTATCTAAACAATGGTAAACCTAATTCTTCTGCTGCAGCTTTTGCAACCGCCAAAGAAACACCCAAAATTGCATTAGCACCCAATTTAGCTTTGTTTTCAGTTCCGTCTAAATCAATCATTACTTGATCGATTAAATTTTGTTCAAAAACAGAAAAACCAATTAATTCTGGAGCAATCACTTCATTTACATTCTCGATAGCTTTCAAAACTCCTTTACCTAAGTACAAGTCTCCACCATCACGTAATTCTACTGCTTCATACTCTCCTGTAGATGCTCCTGATGGAACAGCTGCACGACCTAAAACACCTGATTCTGTATACACGTCTACTTCTACAGTTGGGTTACCACGAGAATCTAAAATTTGTCTTGCATGGATATGCGAAATAATGCTCATTATTAATATTTTTTAATTGATAAAATTTTGATTTACCAAAAATAATGGATTTGAGTAATCTTTACAACGAAATTATCTTTTTTTAAAAATAATTTAATTCAAAAACAATTCGAAAAACTTATGCATGCATAATAAAGAAGTATAATTTCGATGCCTGCAAAGATTATTATTTTTTGAGTGAATTAAAAAAACTTTAGATAAAAAATTTAATTTGTTATTGTAAGGGTTCCATTTGCATTTACATACACTTGGTATGTTCTTGGCGCTCTATTCGCTACTTTTGTAGGTTGTCCTGTCAATAAAATCCATTCAGAATTATCTGCATCACACACAATACTGATGTCATTCTTTACATACAGAGTGGTTTCTGCACCAGGACAAATATGCGGCGCATTGCGATCGTAAGCTTTGAAACTAGAAGCTGTACGTACCACAATCAAACCTCTAGAACCTGCTGTTGCTCCTTCAACATATACCCATCCTCCTGGATTATTAAGATTAGAATATAATGGTAAATTGATATTGATTGATACATTCACAATTGTATTTGGCACACAACTTACTGTACCATCATCTGAATTGCAGCCTTGAAATAAGCCAGCAAAAACACTAACCAAAATAACCTTATTTAGAATCGTTTTAATAAATTGTTTCATTTTTAATTTGCTGTATTTTTTTTATTATCTTTGTAGTACAATAACTAAATAGTCCTGCGCATAGTATTACATATGTGTAGGATTATTTATTTTATAAGATCTATTTAATAAAAAATTAAACATTGTTGTTATGGCAAATATACAATATGTAACGAAAGAGGGATTAGAAAAGTTGCGTGAAGAGCTTCATCAGTTAGAAACTTTTGAGCGTCCAAAAATTTCGCAACAAATTGCTGATGCGCGTGATAAAGGAGATTTATCTGAAAATGCAGAATATGATGCTGCAAAAGAGGCTCAAGGAATGTTAGAGATGCAAATTGCTAAATTGAAAGAAGTTGTAGCATATGCACGCGTAATTGATGAATCTAAATTAGACCATTCTAAAGTATCAATATTATCAAAAGTTAAAATAAAAAATACAGCGAACGGACAAGAATTAGTGTACACTTTGGTACCTGAATCTGAAGCTGATTTAGCTAAAATGCGTATCTCTGTGAATACTCCAATCGCAAAAGGATTGTTAGGAAAATCACTTGGAGAAGTTGCAGAAATTACATTACCTAACGGAATGACTTTAAATTTTGAAATTTTAGAAATATCTTTGGACTAAGATTTCAAAAATTAAAAACATATGGCAAGCATTTTCACTAAAATTATAAACGGAGAAATACCATCATACAAAATTGCCGAAAACGATAAGTACATCGCTATTTTGGACGCTTTTCCTTTGGTAGAAGGTCATGTATTGGTTATCCCGAAAAAAGAAGTCGATAAAATCTTCGATTTAGACAAAGAAACCTATTTAGGTTTAATGGACTTTTCTTACGAAATTGCACAAGCTATAGAAAAAGCAATACCTTGTTTACGCGTTGGCGTAGCTGTTGTTGGTTTAGAGGTACCACATGTACATGTGCATTTGGTTCCTCTAAATACAATGCAAGATATCAATTTCTCAAATCCAAAACTTCAATTATCTGCCGAGAAAATGATCGAAATTGCAGATAATATCAAATCATATTTATAATCGATGAACAAATACATTAAATTAGTAATCGCCGCTGTATTAATCGTTTTAGCAATCTTTTTGTTTACCATTCGCGAATACGGTTGGGGATTTGTTTCGTTATTAGTCACTGTATTTCCAATTTTATTCTATTTCAGAAACGAAAACATCTTGTTAGCTTTCTGGTTTTTACGTAAAGAGGATATGGCAAAAGCGAAAAAATGGTTACAAAAGATCAAAAATCCATCATCAGAATTAATTCCTAAACAAATGGGATATTACCACTACATGATGGGAATTACTGAAGCGCAGGACAATGTAGGGGTTTCAGAAAAATATATGAAAGAAGCCTTAAACTACGGTTTATCGTTTGATCATGACAGAGCAATGGCTAATTTATCTTTGGCTGGAGCTGCAATGTCAAAAGGTAAAAAGAAAGAAGCGGAAGGTTACATTAAAGAAGCGAAGAAAAACGATTCGAAAGGAATGTTTACAGATCAAATCAAAATGATGAATGATCAAATGAAACGTTTCAACGTAAGTAATTCGCAATTACAAAACCCACATATGCGTCACAAAGGACGTAAATTCTAAATGGATATATCAAAAATTACAGAAGAATCATCATCAAACACCAACAAGTGGAAACTGATTGAAGAATTCTTTCAACAAAATTTCACAGACGGTGAAAGACCAGATTTAGATACGATTCTTTTTTTGATCGGTGTTCAAGAATTAGGACAAGGAAAAAAACGATTCAAAAAAGATGATAAACTCAATTTATTACACATTGCAGTTTGTCGCGTGTTAGAACCTTTTGGTTTTTATCGTTTCGATGGATTAGATCCAGATGGTTGGCCACATTTTGAGTTGTTGGAAGATTTACCACCTCTCAAAACAAATGAACAAACCTTGTTAATGAAATACGCCGTTATACAGTATTTTGATGATCAAAAAATAATAAACTTCGAGTCTTAAGATTCGAAGTTTTCTTTTTTATACAAATCAACTACCACTTTATCTGCGTCTAACGTAAATTTCTCTACATTCAATTCTTCTTTGGATAACCACAACAATTCGTTGATATCCGCATCCAAAACTTTCAATTTATCCAATGCTTTCTCTGTAATTGTCGCTTTATAATAAATCAATAAAACCTGTTCTGTCGGATCAAAAGCATTCAACACAAAAAAATCTTGTGTATAAAAATGTTCATGAACTTCTACTTTCAAATTCAATTCCTCTTTTATCTCTCTCCTTATACAATCTTTTGTTCCTTCACCAAACTCCAATCCACCGCCAGGAAACTTATAAATTAACTCTCCCTGAAACGGCTCGTGAATCACCAATACCTTTCCCTTGTGTTCCAATAACGCATATACACGCACATTAAATGGTTTCATATCCTGTTTACTTTAAAACCTAAATATATAAAAATTCTTCATTCAAATGCGTATTATTATAGCGTTCCCTTCGGTCGGGCTATCCGTTGCAATCTTTTGTAGAAGAAAATTGGAAGTGATTACAGGAAAATCCAATTTCTACAAAAGGATTTCCACTACTATCCCTAACGCGGGTTGTAAGTTCTGAGTTTTGAGTAATAAGTTATAAGACGTAAGATTTAAGACTTACAGGAATAGAAGTAGAAGTTAAAATATCCACTTGAGGGAAATAGGGGCTTTTCGATTTATGAGTTGTAAGTTATAAAGGAAGCTTCCTTTTTATAAAGAAGAAGCTTCTCGTTGACTAATTAGAAGCTTCTTGTTGGATGAAAGGAAGCTTCTTGTTTCATAGAACATAGTTTGAAGATGCATTAAGCTTACAGCCTTCAGCCTAAAGCGAAATCCATAAATACAAAAAAGCCTCAAGAAATAAATCTTGAGGCTTTTAATAAAAAC
>NZ_DDBA01000035.1:0-29116 GCF_002333005.1 Empedobacter sp. UBA2044 | reverse complement strand
ATATTGTTTGTTTGGTAAATATTTGGTTATTAAGTATTTATTTTATAAATTAGTACATCTTAACATCAACTAAATATATGAAAAATGATTTATTTTTACAAAACGATGGAGAGGCATTAAAGGATATGAAGCTCCTGCTGATAGAATTCCAAAAAACTTTTCTACTATTAGAAGAAAATCAGAAATTCTATGATAACGCAGACCTAAAAAGTTTGCTTAACGTGAGTGACAAAACGTTGTATAGGATGAGGAAAACGAATAAGATTCCTTATATAAAATTTGGAAATAAATTTTATTATCCAAAACAGTTCTTTAACCAAATGGCTCTTTGATAAGAGCTTTTTTTGTGGGGTGTTGGGAGTGGTTGAGATTTTGTATATTGGAATGTTGTTGAATGAAATATAGAAATGACAACTTTTTTGTAAAACAGGTTTTGTTTATTCTTGTAAAGAAATATTGTTAAGTTTAATTTTGTAAAATGACCCTGACTGATAGTATTGGAAAAATTATAACCGAAATAAAATATTGTTATAACCCAGAAAATAAATATGGATTACAGGAGTTTGAGTCTTTTATAAAAATTGATAATGATAAACTAATTCAAATTCCTTACTTTCCAACAGAAGAATGGAATGAAAGTGAAACTTTAAAAAAGTTTGAATTAGCAAGGAAAGTTGAATCTAAACCAATAGAATTAATTTTAAATTTAAAAATCATTAATTATCATTTTAAATATTTCGAAAATGAACTTGATGAAATGGAGAAAGCAATAATTGAGCTTGAAAATGGACTATATATTACTGAGAAAATGGACCATTTGGATTAACTGATGTTGATTTGCATAGTATGCATACAATAGAATTTCTAAAATTAAAGGAAAATATTGAATCAGAATTTGAAATAAAACCTTTAATAATTCAATAATAATATCACTATAGCTAATATTTATTAATAAAAGCTGGTATAGTTTTTAAATAGAAAAAAATATAGTAATACTCAAAAAGCTTCTAAATCACTAAAGATTTAGAAGCTTTTATTAGTTTTATAGCATTGGTATTCAGGATTGAATTGTGGGTGATTTTAACCTCTAAAATGTCCTACCCATTCTTTGAATTTACCAAATTGTTCTAATAGAAAAGATTCTTTTTCTTCTTCCTCTTGAGGAGAATCTGATCCAATAGGTAGAATATGTTCAAAATAAGTTCCCTTTAAAACTTTATTTAATAAACCTTCACCCATGAATGGTTTATCATCGTTCAACGTTTTAGTTGCTTTTAATAAATGACGAATGTCGTATTGTAATGGATTAATGTCTGGAACTTGCTTATTTAAATTAAGTAATTCATAAACTGCAATACGTGCGGTACGAACAGAACTTTCCATTGTGAAAACTACATCGTTATTGGTTTCTACAAATTGACCTACTAAACCTAGATTCTTACACTCATCTGGAACTACTTGTGGGCGGTCTCCTTTTGCTCTAGGCATAAACATAGATGTGATGTAAGGCATATAAGCAGAACGAGTGATTGTATTCTCAATAACGTCATCTATTTGGTCTTCAATTCCTAAATGATAACATAATTCTGTTAGGATTTCGTTTCCTGTACAAGTAGGCATTGTTTTCTTGATGTAGTTTCCTTCTTTATCCATAAATAATGCATAAACCCAAAGAACTAAAATATCATCTGGTTGTGTAGGAAAATGTGGTTGACGATTACAAGTAAAACTCATTAACCAATTAGAATCTGTAATGGTAATAATTCCACCTGTAACAGTTTGACCTGAATATGGATCATTAACAGAATATTCTTTTAGTTTTTCTACTAACGCAGAAGGTTTACAAGTTAAAGTAACAGATTCCCATGAAGATTTTTCAATATTCCCACAAAATTTTTCTGGACGACCAAAAACAGGAGATTTAGCAGAAAGGTTTTTCCATAGTTTCCACCCTGCACTTTGACCGCTAGTATTATTATCTATCGCTAAAACTGGTGCCGTTGTATTATCTCCATACGCAGTATCTTCAGTCATAGAACCAGTAGTTACAATAACATAATCATTTGGTGTAACAGGAATAATTACATCTTGTCCATCTTGTTCTGTTATAATTCCTTTGACTACTTTTCCTTCTGTATTAATTAATAAATCTAAATCTTTAACCAGTGTATTTAACTGAATTTTTACTCCTTTTTCTTTTAACCATTTACCTAATGGCGTAACAAAAGTGTCGTATTGATTGTATTTAGGGAACACCAATGAAGAAAGATCATTTAAACCATCAATCGCATGTAAAAAGCGATGCATATATAATTTGAATTCTAGTAAACTATGCCAATTCTCAAAGGCAAACATTGTACGCCAAAATGTCCAGAAATTACTTTCTAAGAATGATTGATTAAAATAATCTTCAATCGTTATATCATCCAACTCTTCTTTTTTCTTTAACAAAAGTTTGATAATAGCTAATTGATCTTTCTTATTTAAACCAAATTTACTAAAGTCTTTCACTTTCCCTTTTTCATGAATTAAACGTGCAATAGAATAATTAGAATCATTATCATTTACTAATCTATATTCGTCTAAAACACTATAAGGTTCTGGTAACTCTAATGCAGGAATGTCTTGGAAAATATCCCATAAATTCTCGTAGGTACAATCCATTTCTCGACCTCCTCGAATTATGTAACCATCTTTTGCATTTCCAGCTCCATCTAACGAACCTCCTTCGACCTGAAGTTGTTCTATAAATGTGATATTCTCTGGAGTGAAATGTCCGTCTCTAATAAAATAATAGGCAGTAGCTAAACCTGCAATACCACTTCCCACAATATATACCTTACTGTCCTTATAAGATTTTGTAGGAATTCCTTTATTGCGTTGGTAATTTCCTATCTGATCAGAGAAAGGATAAGATTTTTCTGGAGTGTTTCTTGGTGTCTCTTTACTCGCATCTGGTTGATGATCAATATTTCCGTAGATAGTAGAATGATTTAAAACGTTGTCAAATTTTGAAGTAATTTTATCCATAATTATTTATTTTAAGATTCTACAATAAAATTACGCTTTATTATTTTTCTAAAGTATCCCGAAATTCGTCATTTGTATCCCAAATTTCTTTTTTTATATATGTTGTTGTTTTCTATATTGTTGAGGAGAAATAGAAGTGTATTTTTTAAAAAAACGACCAAAAGATGAAGAAGAGTTGAAACCTAGATCTAATGCTATCTGGACAATTGTTTTCTCTGAGTAGCCAAGCAAAACATACGCTTCTTTTAATAAATACTCGTCGATAATAACATGTGGAGTTTTCTTAGTTGCTTTTTTTACAAGATGGATCAAATATTTATTTGTAATAAACAATTGATCTGCATAAAACTGTACGTCTTTGTGAGCGATAACATTTTCTTGAACAAGTTGTGTAAACTTACAAAATAGAGTGTTGATTTCGCGGGAATGGTTTTTATTTTCTTTTGAATATTGTTCAGCAATTATAGAGGCAGATTCAAGAAGTAAAGTAAAAATAATCGATCGAATAATATCTTCTAAGAACAAAACATTTCTTTCTCGTTGTTCTTGAAGATAATTAATTAGCATAAAAAGATGATTCGCTTCTTTTTTATTTGCCTTACAAACTGTAAAGTTTTGATGTGTAAACAAATTAAGTTTATCAATAAAGAAAGGATTAGAAATGTTTTTAAGGAGAAAATTTTTCTCAAAAAACAACAATTTCATTCTAAAATTAGAGTTAGTATCTAGAATTTTCAAAACAGTAGAAGGAGCAGAAATCAAGAATTCGTTTTGAGTAATAAAATATTTCTGAGAATCTATCTCAACTTCTATTGAGCCAGATAAACAAATACAAAATGCATAAAAGTCGATTCGAAAAGATCTTTCAGGAAACGCAAAAATTGGATTTCCTGATGAGATATAATATAGTTTATTACAATTTACGCCATAAAAAGACAAGGTCTCTTTTAGGTTTTCATAGTTTTTCATGCTTGAAAATAAAGTTGGTCAGATCGTTTTTTTAGGGTAGTAGAATTGATATAGCAAAAATAAGAATTATTTAGTAAGTAATTAAATACAATAAGGTATTTTAACTGTATTCTAATGTAAAAGTTATTTTCATATCAACTAAGTAGTTCTTAAATAAGAAATTTCATGAATATAATCAATGAAATATCGGCTAACAATGTTGAATGATGTAGTAATTTTTTGTAACAAGTAATACTTTTGGATTGTGTAGTTTGTTTCGGTTAAGATAAATTACCTTTGCAAAAAATCCGTTATGTTTTCTGCCATTAATAAAAAATTAAATTTAGATCCCGTTTATAATCTCCATTTTATTTTAATGTGTTTGAGTTCGTTGTTGTTTTCAGCGAGTTTTAATATGATGATTCCCGAGCTACCTGCTTATTTAAGCAGCATGGGAGGAGCAGAATACAAAGGATTTATTATTGCATTATTTACCTTGACAGCGGGAATTTCGAGACCTTTTAGTGGAAAATTAACCGATAAAGTGGGGCGGGTACCTATTATGGCAGTCGGTTCTATTGTCTGTTTTGTGTGCGGAATTTTATATCCTGTTTTAACAACCGTTTCAGGTTTTTTATTTTTGAGATTGGTACACGGCTTTTCGACAGGTTTCAAACCCACTGCAACAGCAGCTTATATTGCAGATATTATTCCGCGCGAACGTTGGGGCGAAGCATTGGGCTTGCACGGAATTTGTTTCAGTATCGGAATGGCAATTGGACCTGCATTGGGAAGTACAATTACATTATATACATCGATTAATGTGATGTTTTTTACGTCTTCGTTTTTTGCATTATTATCGATATTGATTTTATTCAATATGAAAGAGACCTTGCAAAATAAACAGAAATTTTCGTTCGGATTACTAAAGATTTCGAAGCAAGATGTTTTTGCAAAAGAAGCTTTGCCAGCGGCATTGATTACGTTTCTTTCGTATGTTGCTTATGGTTCTATATTGACATTAATTCCAGATTGGACCGAACATTTAGGTTTTCAAAATAAAGGCGTTTTCTTTATCGTATTTACAATATCATCTATGATGGTTCGTTTCTTTGCAGGTAAGATATCTGACCAAAAAGGGCGTGTGTTGGTGATAAAATTAGGCTTAGTTTTATTGATTATTGCATTGGTACTTTTGGCTTCTATTGATGCAAAAATAGGGTTGATTTTAGGAGGTTTGATGTATGGCATTTCAACCGGAATTCTTTCTCCTGCACTAAATGCATGGACAATAGATTTTAGCAAACCTGATGAACGTGGAAAGGCAATGGCAACGATGTATATTGCGTTGGAAGCGGGGATAGGATTTGGAGCATTGTGCGCGGGTTGGTATTTTCAGGATTATTTGGATCGTATTCCGATGGTGATTTATGTTTCGGCATTTATTTGTCTTTTGGGAACCATTTACATGCTGAGATTTAAGAATAAGCCTCAAACAATTTAATTGAAAGAAATGAAAGCAGAATTATATCAATTTATAGCACAACAAATCGAAGATAAAATAACGTATTTGAATGGTTTGATTGACGATTTACGTGCTTCAAACAACGATACTAAAAGTAGTATGGGTGATAAGTATGAAACGTCGCGCGAAATGATGCAACAGGAAATTACTCGAATTCAAAATCAATTGAATGAAGTTTTAATTCAGCAAGACGTGTTTTCTAAAATAAAAATTGTGGAGAACAAAACCATTGGTTTAGGTAGTTATGTTGAAACTACGATGGGAAATTTCTGTATGGCGTGTAGTTTTGGGGAAATTATTTTCGAGAATAAAAAGATATTTGTCCTATCAACTCAAACTCCTTTGGCTAGAATCTTGGTTGGAAAATCGGAACAAGATTCGTTCGAAATGAATGGAAAAGTTTTTGTAATTAGTAAAATTAATTAAGATAAAAAAGGACGTAGTTGCGGTACGTCCTTTTTAATTGAAAAGTATGTATTAGAATTGTGCGGCTTCCGTACTTTCAGCCATAGCTGTAGTAGATGAAATGCCTTGTTGCACCGTGTTTTGTACGTAATCGAAATATTGTGTTCCTACAAAAGATTGGTGTTTTACAGCTGCAAAACCTTCTTCTTGTAACGCAAATTCTTTTTCTTGTAATGCCGAATATCCCGCCATTCCTTTGGCTTTGTATGCACGTGATAACTCGAACATAGAGGTATTCATTGCATGGAAACCAGCTAAAGTAATGAATTGGAATTTGTATCCCATTTCAGCTAAATCTTCGCGGAATGTTTCCATTTGAACTTCTGTTAAATGTTTTGCCCAATTAAATGATGGGGAACAATTATAAGCTAACATCTGATTAGGGTATTTTTCTCTGATAGCTTGTGCAAACTCCCTTGCCATTCCAAGATCTGGATTAGATGTTTCCATCCAAATTAAATCAGCATAAGGCGCATAGCTTAAGCCTCGATTAATTCCTTGTTCCAAACCATTTCTCACATTGTAAAAACCTTCAGAAGTTCTACTTCCTTGGATGATAAAAGGTTGATCTCTTTCGTCAATATCCGAAGTAATCAAATTCGCAGCTTCTGCATCAGTTCTGGCAACCAATAGAGTAGAAACGCCACAGACATCTGCTGCTAAACGCGCTGCAACCAATTTGTTAATTGCTTCTTGTGTTGGAACTAAAACTTTTCCACCAAGATGACCACACTTTTTGGCTGATGACAATTGATCTTCGAAATGAACGCCAGCAGCACCAGCTTCTATCATTTGTTTCATCAATTCATAAGCATTCAAGTTTCCTCCAAATCCAGCTTCAGCATCGGCAATAATCGGTACCATATAATCAATGTTTCCTTGTTGGGTAACAGATTGTATTTCATCGCGACGACGCAACGCATTATTAATACGCTTTATCACCATTGGAACCGAATTGGCTGGATACAATGATTGATCTGGATACATTTCTGCCGAAAGATTTGCATCTGCAGCAACTTGCCATCCCGAAAGATAGATTGCATCTAAACCAGCTTGTACTTCTTGTATGGCTTGATTACCATTTAAAGCACCTAAACCCGCCATAAATGGTTTTGAATTCAAACCTTCCCAAAGTTTCTTAGCCCCTAATCTTGCTAAGGTGTAATCGATGTCCAAAGAACCTCTTAATCGAATTACATCTTCTGCTGAATAAGGACGAACAACGTCTGTCCAGCGTGGATTAGTTCCCCAATCCTGCCGAATCTTCTGAATTCTTTCTTGATTGCTCATAATTGTGTTTTTTGTGTTTTGTTTATGAATGTGTGTTGTGTGTGTATTTCTTTTCGTGTGTGTTTGGTTATAAGGGCTTAATCAATATACTTATAGGCTTCTAATGTTAAAAATTCGGTAAACTTGTGCGATAAAACTAATTCGTCAAAGATTGAAATAGCTTCTTCAAATCTTCCGTTCAAATAATTTTCCTCACCAACTAATTGTTTTATTTTCTGAACCTCTTCAGCTCTTAATTTTTTGTATTTGTCACTGTTAAATTCGCATCCGTTTTCTAATGTAATCGACTGGCTTAACCATTGCCAAACCTGCGTACGAGAGATTTCTGCTGTTGCTGCATCTTCCATTAAGTTATATAAGGCAGCGGCTCCTTTTCCAGATAACCAACTTTCGATGTATAAAATTCCAACATTAATATTGTCTCGAATTCCTTGTTTTGTAACTGTTCCTTTTGGCAATTCTAACAAAGCCTCGGCAGTTGTTATAACATCTTCTCGCTTATTATCTATTTGATTCGCTTGTGGCATGTATTCGTCAAAAATATCTTTTGCGACTTTTACCAAAGCAGGATGCGCAACCCACGTTCCGTCATGTCCATTTTTTACTTCGCGAAGTTTATCATTCTTCACTTTTTCGAAAGCGATTTCATTGGCTTTTTCATCATTCTTAATCGGAATTTGAGCAGCCATTCCACCAATTGCATGTATGTTTCGTTTATGACAACGTTGAATAACTGCTTGCGAATATGCAGCCATAAAAGGCGAAGTCATCGTAACTTGTGAACGATCTGGAACAATAAAATTTGGGTGTTTCTTAAATTTTTTGATATAAGAAAATATATAATCCCAACGACCGCAGTTAAGGCCTGCGATGTGGTCTTTTAATTCGTAAATAATTTCATCTAACTGAAAAGAAGCTGTTATAGTTTCGATCAAAACTGTAGCTTTAATCGTAGCTTGTGGAATGTTTAAATAATTTTGCGCGAAAACAAAAACATCGTTCCACCAGCGTGCTTCTAGGTGATGTTCTAATTTAGGAAGATAGAAATAAGGCCCACTTTGCTTGGAAAGTAACGTGTGTGCATTATGGAAAAAATATAAACCAAAGTCAAATAGTGAGCCTGATATTTCTTGTTTATCTATTATGATATTCTTTTCATTCAAATGTAAACCTCTCGGTCTTACAAGCAAGACAGCAGTCTTTTCGTTTAATTGATACTTTTTTCCATTATTTTCGAATGAAATAGTACCATTTACTGCATCTCTTAAATTTTGTTGTCCTTGAAGATTGTTATCCCATGTGGGAGAATTACTATCTTCAAAATCGGCCATAAATGTATTAGCGCCTGAATTTAACGCGTTAATTACCATTTTACGGTCAACAGGACCAGTTATCTCAACGCGTCTGTCATGTAAATCAGCTGGAATAGGAGCTGCTGTCCAATCACTATTTCTGATTTCTTTTGTTTCTGACAAAAAAGTTGGAAAATTACCCAAATCAAAAAAGATTTGTCTTTCTTGTCGATTCGCCAAAAGTTCTAAACGTCTTTCGTTGAAATTTTTGTGTAAAGCTGTTAAAAATTTAACCGCTTCGGTTGTCAAAATATCTGGATAATTATCCAGCTTATTCTGTGATAATTTTAATTCACTTGTAATAGTATCCATTTTTTGTGTTTTTGTTGTAATTTTGGTTTTGGTTATTCGAGCGGAATTTTACTCCCAGCGAACGTTCGCTAAATTATAAAAATTCGTTTACATTTACCAAATATTTTTGAAAAAATTATGCAAGAAGAATACATTAAATTAATTTTTGGTTTAAAACTAAAACAAGTAAGAATGGCTAAAGATTTGTCATTGTTTAAGTTATCTAAGTTAACTGGACTTTCGAAATCGTATTTGAATGAGATCGAAAAAGGTAAAAAATATCCAAAAACTGATAAAATTGTTGCTCTTGCCGAAGCGTTGGAAATTCCTTATGATGAGATAGTTTCCTTAAAATTAGATAAAAATTTAGCACCAGTCGCTGAGATTCTACAATCAAATTTATTGCAAGAAATTCCTTTGGAACTCTTCGGAATTGAAGAAAGAGATTTAATTGAGATCATTTCTAACGCCCCAATGAAGGTAAATGCGTTCATTTCTACGTTGATTGAAATAGGTAATAATTACAATCTTACACGCGAAAGTTTTTTCTTGGCTTCGTTGAGGTCTTTTCAGGAAGCAAATGATAATTATTTCCCTGAAATTGAAAAATCTGCAAAGAGTTTTTTACAAGAATATTTGATTGAATCAGAAGATTTTGTAAAAAATGAAACGATGGAAGAAATTCTGAAAGAGGAATATAATTATACCATTGTTTATGAAGATTTCACTTCTTTAGGAGGGAAGGATTTAGCGAAATTGCGTTCTATTTTTATCAAAGAGAAAAAACTTTTGTATATCAATATCAATTCTGACAATGATCAAAAACGATTTATTTTAGCGAAAGAATTAGGCTATAATTATCTTGATTTGAAGGAACGTTTGTATACATTTTCGTGGGCAAGTTTTGATAATTTTGATCAATTGTTAAACAATTTTTATGCGTCTTATTTTGCTGGAGCTTTGTTGCTACCAGAAGAAAAACTGTTGAAGGATATGCAGAATTTGTTTGCTTTAGAACATCATGATTTGTCTAATTTTCAAGAAATTCTAGGAAAATATACCGAATCACCTGAAACGGTTTATCAACGAATGACAAATTTGTTACCCAAACATTTTAATATTCGTGATTTGTTTTTCTTGCGTTTGTCAGCAAAAGTTGGTTCAAATTCATATAAATTAACGAAAGAACTTCATCTTAATCAACAACAGTCGCCGCAAGCAAATGAAACGGATGAGCATTATTGTCGTCGTTGGGTTTCGTTAAATGTTTTGAAAGAATTGGAAAAACATCAAGATGATCATCATGAGATTTCTGCACAAATTTCGTTGTATCCGTTCAATAATAATCAAAAATATTATGTAATTTCTTCTGCAACGAAAGATCCATTCAATCCAAATTATTTACGAAGCGTAACGATTGGTGTATTGTACAAATCAGCTCAACGTAAAGTGAAATTTATGAATGATCCTTCAATTCCTGTAAAAGAAGTTGCGGTTACGTGTGAAAATTGTGGTATGAAAGACTGTGCAGAACGTGTTGCTGAACCAATTCGTTTTGAAAAAGATATCCGAAATAAACGATTAAATGTTACGATTAATGATTTTATAAAAGAGCAGAGTAAGTAATATTATCTACCGTAAAATATAAAGGAAAACTTAAATCAAGTTTTCCTTTTTTTATGTTTAATCTAAATATTCTAATCTATTTTCAACTAATATTACATGATGTTGAAGCGAAAATGTGTTTCCTCTTTCTATGGTTGTGCAATCAAAATTACGGTATTGTAATTCGTTGAATAATGTTTTGACATAACATCTTCTTGCAGAATTCCAAGAACTGTTTCCTACGTTTTGATTAAAGCGTTCGATTAATTCGTTGTCAGTTAATTCACGAAATAATACGACAAATTCATTTTTTAGATTTTCCATTGTTTTAATTTTTTAATGATAAAAACAACAGGATAGAGTGGAGAATAACCTTTTATTTTGGCGTTTGCCCTCATTCTATACCACCGTAGCGCGGTTTTGGCTCGGTTGGTGTTCTGATTTTTCAGAAACTCCTGATGATTGATAGAGTAAATATAGGCATAAATTTTAAAAACAAAAAAAGGAACTCAAAAAAGTTCCTTTTCAATATTTTTATTCGCTTAATTCTAACCAACGGAATTCTTTTTCTTCTAATTCGTCTACAATTTTTTGTAGTTCATCTCCAATAGTTGTGATTTTGTCGTAGCCTAAATTTGGATCAGAAAGTAAATTCGTTAATTCTTCTTTCTTGGCTTCAAGAATTGGTAAAGATTTATTAATTTCTTCTAATTCTCTTTGCTCTTTAAACGATAATTTTCTTGGTTTGGCTTCTTTTATTTTTTCTTTTGATTCTACTTTTTCTTGAATTGAAATTTCTTTTTCAGCTTTTTTATCTTCTGACTCAGGTTTATTTTTATTTTCTATATGATATTCGGTATACGTTCCCATATAACGAGAAACTTTTCCTTCGCCTTCGAAAATCATTAATTCATCAACCACTTTATCCATAAAATATCTATCGTGGGAAACAACTAATAAACAACCTTGATATTCTTCTAAGAAACTTTCAAGAACCGTCAAAGTTGGTAAATCTAAATCGTTTGTTGGCTCATCGAGAATCAAAAAGTTAGGATTTTTATACAAAATTGCTAATAATTGCAGACGTTTTTTCTCTCCACCACTCAACTTTGAGATAAAAGTATGTTGTTGTTCTGGCGTAAACAAAAACATTTCTAAGAATTGCTCTGCACGCATTTCTTTTCCATTTGCAAGCGGGAAAAAATCGGCAATATCTTTCACAAATTCTATGACGCGCTCATCTTCTTTGAAATCAATTCCATCTTGTTTGAAATGTCCAATATTTAAGGTTTCTCCACGTTCAATTGTTCCAGAATCCATAGTTTCGATTCCTTCTAACATTTTTAGGAAAGTCGTTTTACCAACTCCATTTTTTCCAACTAAACCAATTTTTCCACCACGAGCGAAAATATATGAGAAATCATCTAAAATTTTCTTTTGACCAAATGCTTTCGAAACATGTTCCATTTCGATGATTTTTTGACCCAAACGCGTCATTACCATCTCTAATTTTACTTGTTGATCGACAATTTTATGTTTAGCTACTTTTTCGGTATCATAAAACGCGTCAATACGAGATTTAGACTTTGTTGTACGCGCTTGTGGTTGACGACGCATCCACTCAATCTCTTTACGATAAAGGTTTTTCGCTTTGTCAATTGTTGCATTTTGATTTTCGATACGCAATGCTTTGTTCGTAATATAAGTTTCGTAATTTCCCGAATGTACATACAATGTTTTGTCCTCCATTTCGAGAATTTTGGTACAAATTGCATCTAAGAAATAACGATCGTGCGTAACCAAAATCAATGTTTTGTTTTCTTTGTTCAAGAAATATTCAAGCCATTCCACCATTTCTATATCCAGATGGTTGGTAGGCTCATCTAAAATTAAAAGAACATATCCAGTTTCGAAACTTAAATCAATCAAAAACTTCGCTAAAGAAATACGTTTACGCTGACCACCAGAAAGTTTTCCAATTTTTTGATCCAAGAAATCAATCTTCAATTTTGATAAAATTTCTTTGATTGTTGGCTCAACTTTCCATGCATCTAAAACATCCATTTTTCCCATTAAATCAATTAAATCAGGATTTGTTGGGTCATTTTCGATCATGTTTTCATATTGACGAACAACATCTAAAACTTCATTCGAATGATTGAAAATATATTCTTCACTTTTCAAGTTTTCGTCAAAGTCATCACTTTGATCCAACATCAAGATTTTAACACCTTTATTTGGACGAACTTCGCCAGAATCGGCAGTTTCTAATCCAGCTAAAATTTTAAGTAAAGTAGATTTTCCACTTCCATTTTTTGCTACGAATGCGATTTGGTCTCCTTCATTTACATGAAAATTTACATCTTCAAATAAAGTTCTGATTCCGTATGATTTGGTTAGATTTTCAACTGTAAGAAAATTCATGGTTTATTATCTGTTTTGTAAATTAAAAAAAGATGCTAAATCTTTTCTGTTTCGATTTGTTTCATCGATTGTTTAGCTTTTCTTATTTTAACGATTAGAATAGCCAAAGATAAGACAAAGCAAATACTTCCTATTACAATTAGATTATTTAAATGCGGTTGAATTAGGGTAGGATCGCCTTTTTCGATGAAAAGTATTCGGAATATTTTCAAATAATGTGTTAATGGAATGCAATCTGCAATTGCTTGAATCCATTTTGGCATTTGACTTAAAGGCCATGTAAATCCACTTAAAATGAAACTTGGTGTTGCAACAACCATCAAAACTTCGGTTGCTTTTAGTTGGCTTGGAAGGAGAATACTGACTAAAAATCCTAAAAAGCAAACGGCTAAAATAAATGCAAGAGAAGAAGTGAAGAATGGCCAAAACTCGGTTTCTAATTTCATGTCATAAAACATTCCGAACCAATAATACAGCATATATATAAATACTGACATAAATAAATAAGGAAAAGTTTTGACGAATAAAATGGTAAATGGATTGGATGATTTTGAGATTAATTCATTAAATATTCTATTCTCAAATTCTGAAGCAAATGAAAGTGCTAAACCTAATAATAAAACTTGTTGTAATACGGTTAATAAAACACCTGGAAGCATAAAATATAAGTAGTTTCCACTTCTGATATTTTGACGAATCATCGTTGATTTGAATGGTTCGTAGCTTTGTGTTGCAATATATTCTGGAACACCTTGTTTTCGAGCTGTTTCTATTGAAATACCAGCTTTCATTGTTGTTAAAACTGTAGTAATTGCGATTGCCGCTGTATTAGAAGTTAACGTATTTGAAGCATCTACAAAATAAGCGATTTCAGGTAATTTTTTTTGTTGTACATCAGACTGAAAGTTTCGAGGAATAACAACCACAACTTCAGCTCCGATTGCTAAAGCTTTATTCTTAGAATCAAATGTTGAAGGTAAAACTTCAGCAACTTTCACCGATTCATTTTCATCTAACATCTGAATAATTTTCTGACTTGTCATCGTATGATCTTCGTCTACAACAATAATTGGTAAATTGGTTACATTTCCTTTTTTATAAACATTTCCGATCAGAACACCATACATAATAGGTGCTCCCAAGAATAAAATTGGTAAAACAGGATTCTTGAAGAAAAGTTTGAATTCTCGTATAATTAAATGAAAAATCGTTTTCATCAGAATTTATTTAGCGTTAAGATCCAAAATTACATTTGCTTTTGTCAATAGTTGAGCAGCTTGTTTATAGTCAACAGGAACAACTTTCACTTCATATTGCGATTGTTGTTGATCAATATCAGGATAAGCAGTCGAAATATTAGCGTACGAATTAAGTACTTTTATCGAAACAATTTTACCTTTCAAAACCATATTATTTTTATAAGGAACTTTTAAATTGACGATTTGATTTTTTTGCAATTGTCCGATTTTATTCTCAGGAATTGTGAATCTAAAAAATGTAGTTTCTCCCAAAATTCCGTTTGCAATAGAATATCCAGCCAAAGCCAATTCTCCAACTTTTAGATTAATTGTTTCAACCGTCATATCTTGTGGTGCTTTGATGTGTCTTTCCGCTTCTGCAACATCTACTTCTTGCAAAGCTCCCAAAGCACGTTCTTTTTGTCCTAAAGCCATTTGTTGTTGCTCTACACGCGTTCCATTTTCGGCATCAGCTAATTCAGCTTTTGCAGCTAAATATTGGTTTTTAGCGCCTTGATATTTCGCATAAACTTCATCATAACTTTGTTGCGGAACAAGACTATCTCGAAGCATATTTTTTAGTCGATGATTTGATTTTTCAGCATAATCTAATTGTTCCTTCAAACCAGCAACTTTTGCACGCAATTGTTTTAATTGATTATCTGTTGCACCTTTTTTAGCCATTTCGTATTGAGCTTCGGCAGAATTTACAGCGCCTTCTGCTTGACTTTTTTTCGCGTCAACTTCTGGTAATTGTAAGACAAAAAGCGTTTGTCCTTTTTTTACTTCATCGCCTTCGTGAACTAATATTTGATCTATTTTTCCTGGGATTTTTGTTACAACGCTAATTTGATCGCGCTCAATTTTACCTTGAAAAATAGTTTGCTGTTCTTTTTTATTTTCCTTGTCAGATGATTTACAGTTTGTAATAAAAATTAATCCGCTTAAAGCAAAAATATAGGATAATGTATTTTTCATGATTTTAATTTGAGATTTGATTAAATAATTCTCCAGAAGTTTGAAGTAATTCGTAGGTTTTAGAGCGTTGATCTAAGATTTGAGCATAATAACCTAGATTGGCTTTGTAATAATCATTTTCGGCAGCCAAACGTTCAGTTACATCTATTAATCCTTCTTGAAATCGTCTTGAAGCGATTTCTAAATTATTTGTTGCAATGGTATTTTGTTGATTATTTACTTTTAATTTTTCAGTAGAAGTTTCATAATCAATTTTGTTTTTACTTAATAATAAATTCAGTTTTTCTTGCGAATTTCTCAACTTGTTTTCATTTATTAAAATGTCAGTTTTTGCTTGTGCTAATTTATTTTTGTGTTGTCCGCCATCCAACAATTCCCACTTTGCGCCAATACCAATCAAAATATTAGGGAACATCGAAAATTGGTTCATTTTTAAATTAACATCACCTAATACATCACCATCTTTTAATTTGAAATGACTTCCAAAAATTGAGGTGTAATTGGTATTCGCGAATGCAAAAACTTGCGGTAAATGTGAACCTTTTTCCTTTTGATACAGAAATTCGTAAGCTTTTACAGAGTGTTCAAGTGCTTTCAATTCTTTTTTATTTTCTAAAGTATAGCTTGAAGCAAGAATATCAATAGGTGTAAGTTCGTATTGAATTTGTTGAAGATCTTGTTCAGATAGATGCGTCAACATTTCTAATTTTTTGTATAGCAATTGTCGATTACCGTTCAATTCTACTTGTCGGGCTTCTAACTCTAGAATTGCTAATTTTATTTTTTCCCGATCGTATGGAATAGCTAAACCATTTTGAATTGCTTTCTGCACTTTAAGATGTTCTTTATCCAATCGTTTTGCAGAATTTGAAATTAATTCTTCTACTTTGACCAATAACATCAATTGATCATAAGTTTGTAAAATATCTTTGGTTATAGTTTCTTTTTCGGCTTCTTTCAAATAATCTAAAGCAGTACTTTTTTCCTGAATAGCATTCAACGCATTTGGAATTTGTAATCCCGAAAATATAATTTGAGTGGCGTTAACTCCAACAGTAAATAATCCTGCAGAGGTATTGAATTTTTGATTACCCGAAAACAATTCTGTGGACAAAATATCGATTGATTTGGTTGGAATATCGATAATTCCGTTCGAGTTTAGATAACCACCCAGCGCAATTGCAGATAAACTTGGTTGTTGTTTACCTTTTACTTCGTTATATTGGTAATTGTTTTTCTCGACTTCCAATTGTTTATTTTTTAATTCGTAACTCGACTCAATCGCTTTTTCAACAGGCAATCGAAGTTGCGGATCAATCAATTGTTGTGCAAATCCCGAAATAGAAGTCAATAATGGAATAAAAGATAAATATCGTATAATAGGCATCCTATAATTTTAGCATAAAATTAACAAAAAATATACCATGAATAAAAGTCAATATTAGAATGTCATTAAAAATAAAAATCCTGAAACTTTTTAAGGGTTCAGGACTTCCAAAAGTTGCCAAAAAAATGGCGCATAGTTCAATGTATTTAATATTTATTATCAATAATATCCAACGTTTCGTTTAATGATTCTTTCATCATTTTCTCTAAATAATCCGTCGTACTTTTATTGATTGTTTCGTCTATATATTTAGTTCCACCAATTGTTTCGCTATATTTTAAAGCATTATTTTTAAGGTCTAAAATATTAATATAGACATATGTTTTTGCGATGTATTTCTGTTTGTTGGCAGGATCATAATCAAGACCCGATTTTACATTAATCAAAACTAAATCATCTTGATTAATCGCTTTTTTTAAATCATTAAATTTAACTTGATTTACATTTTCCTTTGTGATTAATTCATTTGGAACTAAGTTTTTATCAAATTTATCAATCATTTGATAAGTATACTTGTTATCGTTTAATATTTTCTCAGATTTATCACGAATTATTTTTACAATATCAAATTTAGAATTTATTTGTTTAAGCTGATTTTCAATTGATTTTGAATCAATGTTTTGATCTAAATTTTGAGAATTATGATCAAAAAAACCAAGAGAATCTATGTTAATGAGAACACCAACTTTGTTTACAGGAACGTCTAAAGCATTTTCGTAAGTTACCGTATTAAGTGCTAATTCTTTTGGAGCTTCTTTTTTTTGCTCGCAAGATTGGGTAAAAAACAATACCCCAACAATAAAATAAACTAATTTTTTCATACACTATCCTATTACCTCTTTAAAGGTAGTGATTTATAATGTTTTATAATAAAATTATTGCTAATAATTTTCTTCTTCTTCATCGTCAAAAGTTTTGGCAATTTTTTCAATGTTTAAGCTTTTTGCCATCGCATCAAAAATCTCTTTATAAGTGCCGTTCATTTTGTAGACATCTTCATGAATCCCGTGTACTACAACTTCGCCTTGTTTCATCACGTATGTATAATCGGCATCGATAATTTGAGAAATACTATGCGAAATAATGATAACTGTTCGATCTTTTTTGATGGCATCCAAACTATTTTTAATCTGTTCTGTCGCAATTGCATCCAAACTTGCAGTAGGTTCGTCTAGAAAAATAATTGGTGGATTTTTGAGAAACATACGTGCTATGGCGATGCGTTGTTGTTGACCGCCAGATAACAATAAGGCTTTGGATTGATAACCTTCTGGCAAGTCCATAATTTGTTCATGAATATAAGCGCGTTTTGCAGCATCTTCTATTTCTCCGAAAGTTGCGTTTACATTTCCATAACGAATATTTTCTTCAATTGTTCCATTAAAAATGTGATTTTTTTGTAAAACCAACCCAATATTATCACGTAAAAATTGCGTGTCATATTCTTCTAAATCAATTCCATCAAGTAGAATTTTTCCAGAATCAGGTTGATAAAATTTATCCAATAAATTGATCACTGTACTTTTTCCCGCGCCAGACAAACCAACCAAAGCTGTAATTTTATTGGGTTGAATTGTCATGTTGATATTTTTCAAGGCTTTATAACCATTTGGATAAGAAAAGTCAACATTTTGGATTTCGAATTTACCTTTTAAGTTTGTTGGAATATAATTTCCAGATGATTCTTTTTCGTCATCCGCTTTTAAAATTGCAAAGAAACTTTCGGAATATATCATCGCATCATTCATTTCATCATAAATACGATGTAGTTGACGAATAGGAGCCGAAACGTTGTTGAACAATAAAATATGGAACATAATTGCACCAATTGTCATTTGTCCATCAAGAACCAAATATGAAGTTAAAATGATGATAATCACCACACCAAATTGCTCGATAAAGGATTTTAAACCATCAAAAAAGAAGCTTGTTTTGCGTGTTTGCATTTGATTATTCGTCAATTCTTTTTGCAAAGCAAGTTGTTTTTTACCTTCGATATCTTCTCGGTTAAATGATTTAATAACTGTAATTGAATCAATTATGCTGATAATTCCTTGCGATTTTTGTTCACGATAACCTCTTAAGTTTCGTCGCCAACCACTCAGCTTTTTAGCTTGTTGTTGTGTAATAATGAAATAAATCGGAACGATACAAAGTCCAACCAATCCAACGTAAAAATTAGCGTTGAACATCAAAATTAAGGCAACAATTGAATTGGCAAAAAGAGGTAAAATATCGATAAAAAAGTTTTGAACTAAACGTGTTAAACTTTCAATTCCTCTGTCAATACGAGTTTGAAGTTTTCCTGCTTGATTATCTTGATTTGTATAAAATGCCATTCGGTACGTCAAAATCTTTTCGATAATGGCTTGAGCTAAATCTTGCGAAACAAAAATTCGAAGCTTTTCTCCATAATATTTTTGACCAAATGTGATGAATGCATTCAAGATTTCTTTTGTCATCAAAACAATCGAAATAAACGAAATGATTTTCAGACCTTCTTTTAATCCTTTTCCAGCTTCAACCAAACCATTTATAGAATCTACGGTATATTGCAAAATCAGTGCATTTACTTGCGAAGTAAAAGATCCAACTAAGGTTAAGAGCAAAGTTGCGACAACCAAAGAACGATAAGGTTTTACAAATGGACGTAGATTTTTAAACAGCTGGATGATTGTCATTTATTATTCTTTTAACGGTTGTTCTTTCACAAAAACGTGACCAACTTTTGTAAAATCGTAAGCAATCTCGTACAAATACTCTAATAAATCTTCAATCAGCTCAGAATCACTCTGCAAAGCTTCTGTTTCAATTTCAGAATAAACAACAGTAGTTTCTCTAAATTCTATTGTTTTAGGCAAATTTTCCGTTTCATATTCACCATAAAGTCGAATATTTTGTAACAATAATTGCAAAATTTTCTTCATCAATCGAATGTGTTCTGAAGTTAAAATGACCGAATTATTTTTCTTTAAAATTTTAACTAAACCAACTGAATATGAGACAAATGATTGATTGAAAATAGTGAATTTATTCAGTTCATTAGCATTTTCTTGTTTTCCTTTCGGTTCAGAAATGACACGCTGAAAAACTGAATTAATATTTGCCATTGCAATAAAAACATCTTTTCTAGCTAATTTATAATCAGTTGTAGAAACTTCATTATCGGCTAATTTTTTAAAAATCAAATAAATAAATTCGTAATTCGCAATCAATGCTTTTTGAATATATTCGTTCATATTATTTTTTTCCCAAGTTGGTAAAATCAAATAACTCGAAATAAACGCCATAAATCCTCCAACAAGCGTGTCTATAAATCGTTCTTGAATTATGTACAATGAATCTTTTTGCGAATAAAAACTAAACGAAATAAGAATATAGGCGGTTAAGTAAAATGTACCGATTGCATATTTATGACGAATAAAAGTGTAGGCCATCAACATGAAAATAAGCATTAAAGCAAATCGGATACTGTGTTGAGGAATTATCAATAATATTAAAACCCCAACTAATCCACCGCCAATTGTTCCTTTCAAACGCTGAAAGTTTCGCTTTTTTGTTACGCTAAAACCAGGTTTTAAAATCACTAAAACTGTCATCAAAATCCAGTAACTATGGTAAGTCATCGGAATAATAAACGTGACACCATAAGCTAATAACATTACAATTGATGCACGAATTGCATGTCTAAAAATTGAAGATTTTAGATTCAGATGATCTTTTAATTTTCGTAAAGAATAATCAACTGTAGGTTCAAAATGTTCGGCATGATCCAGTGGATTTTTCTTTTTTTCTGTGAATGAATCATCATAGAAAAATTTATGGATAAACTCTATTTTATAAACAATTTGCTTTAAATTGATGTAAATTTTAGATAAAACGATTGGTTTTTGTCCTTCTGCATATAATTCTTTGATAGCATCATCAATCTTTTTCAACTCAACTTCAAAGTCAAAAGTAGGTTGTTTAGGACGTTTGTTCGAGTTAATATGATAAGCAATCATTTTAAGCTCATGCGCTAATTTATTCATTAAATTATAGATTTTGCGCATTGCTTTTGTATCACCGTAAACTTCTCGAATTTTCACATAATCGTATTGATTTGCTGTTACATTTTCAAATATATCCACCAAATCAGAAAAAATAAACACAATCGAACGCCCAATTGGTGTCAGGTCTTTTACCAATTTTTTGTTCGAAAAAACTAATTCACGAACTAAACTTTGTTTTTCGTTAATTACAACATGTTCATCGATTAATTTTTTGATAATATCATCGTAATTAGAGTCTTTATCAAACATAGAAGCCTTGATTCGAATGTATTCAGAAATATGAATCATTGTATCAGCTAAGTTTTGCTGCGCCATACGATAAGGACGAAAGGTACTAATAGCTAGGCTAAAAATAGTGTACCAAGCTGCTCCAGCAGTCACAAAAAGTGCAATATGAAGAGGACTTAACTCATGTCGTAAATCATTCATATTCATTACCATTGACATCATAATGACCATTCCAAGCGCACTTGTACGTTGTCCCCAAACGGTTAACATGTTAGAAAAGAATACGATAAGTGTTAAACAAATACCTAGAAATATTGGGTAACTGTTAATCGTTTTGGTGAAATATGAAACAAGGAAAATCAAGAGCACGGAAAGCCACATCAGGTTTCGGCGTTCTTTAAATGGACCAGGTGTATCCGTCATGTGTGCTAAAACTGCACCAAGACTTATCGTTACACCGGCATATAAATCGCCAAACAAGCTGGCTACGATAGGCGGAATGATAATCGCTAAAGAAGTTTTTAAGCCATCTGAAAGCGCTTCTCCGTAGATAAAGTTTTCAATTTTATTGATGATTTTCAAGTGTAATTTTTTAAGGTTGAAAATTGTTGTATAAAATTAACACAACTTTTTTCGAAACCCAACTAAACTCGTGAAGTTTTTAGAATATGAAAACCATCAATGCTTTGAGTAAAAATTAAAGTTGTTGTACCACCATCAATAATTTTGAATTTTTTCTTGATAACGTCTATTGGCTGATTGTAATTTTTGACTAATAAATTCGCTTTTGTTTTTAGAATTTCTTTTTTTTGATTTTTAATTTCTTCTTCAATCAAGTAAATTTTTCCAGGAAAATTCTCTAAAAGTTCATTCGAAGTATACAAATGAGTATTCTGATGAAGTTTATGAAGATTGAATTTTTCGCTCAATAATTTGAAAGCACCAGTTTTTAGAATCGCAACATTTGGTTCGTAAATATAACGTTGAATTCCTCCAAAACTTGCATTCGCACTATATTCTTCTTCAAAATGAAAAGAAAATTCGGATTGATTATTTTCTAAATTAACAGCTTTTATCAAAGGGTTTTTTGTTGAAGAATTTTTATCTAAAATGATTAGAAAATCTTTCACTTCATTTTTTAATGCAACAATGTGTATTTCAAAAATTGAATCAATTTGTTGTAGGGTAGAAGTGATGTCTAATAAAGGCGAAAGCTTGATGATAATTTTCTCTGTTTTTTCGGAAAAAGTTGGAATCCATTCTAAAATATTTGGCTCTAAATCTTCCAAAATAAATTTTCTTCCGCTCGAATTTCTTCTTGCTGGATCGAGATAAATAACATCAAATTTTAATGTAGGATTTTCTTCAAAAAAAGACTGAAAAGTTCCTGTATAGGTTTCTAAATTTGGCGCTAAAATTTTAGCATTATGTTGTACAATCTCACTCAATTCAGGATTTTGTTCGATGTGATATACTTTGTCAAAATTCTTTGCAAAAGCCATGGTATCAATTCCAAAACCTGCGGTTAAATCAATCAAATTTTTTCCTTTAACTAAAGTTGATTTATAATTTGCTGTGGCTTCTGAACTTGCTTGTTCCAAATTAATTGAAGGCGGAAAATAAATATTTTCTGTCGAATAAAGTGTTGGAAATTTATGTTTTGAAACTTGAATTCCTTTCAATTGTTGTGCAATTTCAGCAGAAGAAATTTCTTCAAACAACGATTTTTTCAAACCTATAGATTTGATGTCTTCATGTTCGATTATTTTCAGATAATCTTGAAATTCTTTTGTTAAAATAGTTGGATTCAAAATGTTATTTTTTGACGTAAAATATTATTTTATTAAACACAAAACTTCAGTATCCATCACAGCTACTGAAGTTTCGATTATATTATTAAGTTCTTTTAATGAAATTGGCATCCAATTCATGTAAAAACTATTTTTTTTCCTCTTTTTCTGCCAAACGAGTTGGAACAATCGGAACAAAAAGTGCTTGTTTTACCACTTTTTCTTTTGGCGATTTCTCAATCACATCTGCAGGGTTTCTAAATTTGTTTACACCAATTAATTTAATGGTTTGCTCATCGAAATCTTTTTGCTCTTTTTTCGCGCTTGTGTAAATAAAATCTTGAATAGTTTCATTTTGTAAAGCATTTACAAAACCTCCTACATTTTGTATTGTTTTAAACAATTCTAACGCATTTTCAGCCATTTGATTTGTCAAACTTTCAATGTAGAAAGAACCAGCAGCAGGATCAGTAAATTGATTCAAATAAGATTCTTTTTGTAACAATAATTGTTGTTTTGCGGCTAATTCTAATCCAAAATCAGACTCTTTATTAACTTCATCATATGATCCAACAAAAATAGCGTCACTTGATCCGAAGATAGCCGAAGAAGCTTCTATTGTAGAGCGAATAACGTTGTTGTAAATATCTAATTTAGATTTATTGCGATCGGATGTTGAAGTGAAAATAAATGCTTCACTTTCTTTATTATATTGCTCCAAAATCATTTTCCATAAAAAGCGAAATGCTCTTAATTTCGCAACTTCGAAGAAATAATTACTTCCAACAGCAAATTTAAAATAAATTTTGTCCGCAATATCAGCTCCAAAATTTTCTAAATATTCTACTGCATGTGCAAGTGTAATCGCAATTTGTTGAACATGATTTGCTCCAGCATTTTGATAAACATCTCCTTGAATTGAAATTACTTTTTCGAAATTTTTCAATGCCAAAGCTTCTTTCACCAATTCTTTTGATGCTTTTTCTGAATCATTTTGCCAAAGTCCATTCTGTGCCAAATATCCATAAATATCTAAATCTAAATATTTCAGATTTGGAAGATTTTCAAGCGATTTTAAATCAGAAGTTCCATTATATTTAATAAATAAATCTAGATAATTAGGAAGTTCTAACGATGAATCAATTTGATTTTGATTAATCAAATATCCATACAAAAAGCTGTAATCTTGGTTTTTATTTCCAGTATATTTCGAAATAATTTTCCAATCTTTTGAGGATTTTGGTAATGGTTGTACAGCCGAATAATCGACATCATCCTTTGTATATAATGGTTTTACATTTATTTGATCGTTCGTTCCCCAAACCAAAGTTTCATTATATTCTAAACCTTTTAGCTCGACTTGAACTTTATTTTTCCATTCTTTTTCAGAAATAGAATCAAAATTTTCAAATAACTTACTCATTTTCTTTATTTTGCGGCTTCGTAACTTTTTCTTGCTGAATGATAAAAATATCTTCATCATCTTTTTTCAAGAAATGCTTTTCTCTTGCAATCCTTTCAATTTCAGCAGGATTACTATTTAGTTGATTTAATTTTTCAGACTCAGTATCCAAGTGTTCTTGGTAATATTGTTGATCAACTTCTAATAATTTGATTTGTTTATCCAACTCGCGATGTACGAAAAAAGAATTTTGGTCGAAAAAAATCATCCAAACAGCAAACGCAACCGTTAGAACAAAGTAACGATTCCAAACAAATTTGAATACACGTGTATCCTTAATTTTTCTTTTCGGTACTTCTGGTGTAAGTTCTTTGTCAAAGATTTCTTCCGATTTTTCTTTCATTATACAGTAGTTTTCGAGTTTAGTTTTTCTTTAATTACAGTTGATAAAACTTTGATTGCGACAGAATTTTTCTTTTTCATATTCGGAATAATAATGTCTGCATAGTTTTTAGATGGTTCTATAAATTGCTGATGCATAGGTTTTAACGTTTTTTGATAACGTGTTAAAACTTCGTCTAAATCGCGCCCACGTTCTTGTATATCACGGCGTACGCGACGAATTAAACGTTCGTCAGAATCTGCATGAACAAAGATTTTTACATCAAATAAATCGCGTAAATCTGGGTCAGTCAATACCAAAATTCCTTCTACAATAATAACCGATTGTGGATGTGTTAAAATCGTTTCTTCCTTGCGACTATGCGTAATAAACGAATAGACAGGTTGTTCTATTGATACGCCATTTTTCAATAAAGCGACATGTTCTTTTAGTAATTCGAAATCAATTGATCTTGGGTGATCAAAATTGATCTTAGAACGTTCATCAAAAGATAATTCAGGATGATCTTTATAATAATTATCTTGAGAAATAACGATAACGCTTTCCGCGTTAAGATCTCTTAAAATATTATTTACAACAGTTGTTTTTCCCGAACCTGTTCCTCCTGCAATTCCTATTACTAGCATTTTTGTTTTATTATTTTTTTTAATTTCGTTTGATGTTTCCATTGCAAGAGTTCTCGTAAAATTTCCTTAAAGATAAAATTTTCCTATCAGAAATTAAAATAAAAAGAAATCGATTCTTGCAAAATTTTAAATGTTGTCGTGAAGAAGTTTTGGTTGATTGATTTTGAGAAAAGAAATAATTATCGATGCATTTAAAAAATGATTGATTTATTATTCGATTATTTAGATGTAACTCAAACATTTAGGTTTATTTATACAAAAAAAGTACTTTGCAGTACTTGGTTTCTCTTAATCGGATGCAAAGGAAAGAAAAAAATATAAAAACTTTATCTTTTTTATCATTATATTTATAAGATCAGAACTATTATAAAATACTAAACTATGAACGATTTAATCTCAATGTCTACTATTTTTTCGTTATTTCTCGGAATAGGATTAGCCGCCGCTGCTGGTTTTCGGATTTTTCTTCCCTTATTTATATTGAGTTTAGCTGTCAAATTTGCAGGAAGTTTTATTAATCTCGACGAAAATTGGATGTGGGTTGGGAGTACACCAGCTCTTATAACACTTGGTGTAGCGATGTTAGTGGAAATTGGAGCTTATTATATTCCAATTATTGATAATTTGTTGGATACGATTGCGGTTCCCTTAGCTGGAATTGCAGGAACAATAGCGGTTGGAATTACGATGCCAGAAATGAACGAAGTTGCAACTTGGGCTTTGGCGATTATAGCAGGAGGAGGAACTGCGGCTGCGATTAGCGGTACAACTGCTGCTGCAAGAGCTGTTTCGACCACCACAACTGCGGGAGCTGGAAATTTTTTGGTTAATACAGGTGAAACGTTTAGTTCTATTGTATTAAGTATTACGGCAATTGTATTGGCTCCTTTGGCGTTTATTTTTGTACTGATTATTTTATATGTGTGTTATAGAGCATATAAAAGTGTTAGAAAAAAAGGTGATCAGTTATTGGCGGAAGAATTGTGAAAGAGTGAAGAATTGAATATATAAAAGAGCTAAATTATTAGCTCTTTTTTTTTGTTATATATTAGTATTTCAAGTTTTTCTTTTTAAGTAAATATTAATTCAAAAATATTTAGAATAAGATTAACTAGAAGTTAAGTTTATAAAATAGAAAAAGTCTTGTAATTTTTTTACAAGACTTTTTGAAATATAAATTATTCCTTCTCTTTCACTATTGGTCTTATTAGACCTTCTTGCGCAACGCTACAAATTAGTTCACCAGAACGATTGAATAAATTTCCTCGTGTAAAACCTCTTGTATCATTTGCACTTGGAGATTCAACATTAACTAATATCCAATCATGCAAATTTGGTTCTCGGTGAAACCAAATTGAATGATCTAAGCTGGCCATTTGTGTGTTTCCAAAGTGAGCTTTAGAAGCATGAGGTTTTATTGCTGTTGATAATAAATTGTAATCAGAGCTATACGCAATTAATTGCTGAATAATTGGTAAAGGTAAATCCTCTGGAACATCATTAAAAGTTAACCAAACATTACTAAAATTAGGATAATCTTTTTTCTCAAAAGGATTCACAAATTCAACAGGTTTAAAATCTAACGGACGCTCTGCTAAGACAAATCGCATAATTGATTTTGGTAAAACTGAACCAAATTGTTCTGCTACATCATTCCAGCTCATTAATTCTTCAGGAGGCGTTACAACAGGCATTTTTTCTTGATGCTCGTAACCTTCTTGCTTCAACTGAAAGGAACAAGCCATTACAAAAATAGGCACACTGTCTTGCTTTGCTGTGACAACACGTGTACTAAAACTTCCTCCATCACGAAGATTTGCTACTTCAAAATAGATAGGTTTTTCTAAATGTCCAGGTAAAATAAAGTAGGAGTGAAGGGAATGGCAAAAACGATCTGAAGGAACAGTTTGATACGCAGCATGCAAAGCTTGGCTTACAACTTGTCCTCCAAAAACATTTGGACTTCCCATAAAAGAACTTTTCCCTTCGAATAAATTTTCTTCTAATTTTTTGAGAGAAATTAATTCGATGAGTTCTTGAGTAGTTTTCATTATTAAATTTAAAATTTCAAATTATTTAATTTCTGCACATTTTGTTCTAATGCACATTTATATTCATTTTTCATTCGATAGACTAATTCTTCGGTTGAAATAATATCATGAATTCCAGAAACTCCGTGTCCAGCAGACCAAATGTCTTTCCATGCTTTATGTCCATCGCCTCCAATTAATTTCGAAAAATCTTCTTCTTTCTTTTCGTCTAAATCAATTCCAGAATGTATAATACTTGGTTTCAAGAAATTTGCATTTACACCAGAAATTCCATCTGTATAAATCACATCTTCGAAAGTAGAATCGACTAACATTGTTTTATAATCTTGATTCGCAGAGGCTTCTTTTGTCGCGATAAAACGAGTTCCGATGTATGCAAAATCAGCACCCATATTTTCAGCTGCTAAGATATCGTTTCCGTTGTTCATCGCACCTGCTAAAATTAAACAACCATCGTAAAAAGTGCGAATATCATCAATCAAAGCAAAAGGATTAGCCGTACCAGCATGTCCACCAGCACCAGAAGCTACAGCAATAATTCCATCTACACCAGCTTCAGCAGCTTTTTCCGCATGACGTTTTTTGATCACATCATGAAAAACCAAACCTCCATAACTATGAACTGCATCTACAACTTGTTTTACAGCACCAAGCGACGTAATAATAAGCGGTACTCTATATTTTGCACATAAAGCTAAATCACCTTCGAGACGAGGGTTTGTTTTGTTAACGATTAAATTCACTCCAAATGGAGCTGCTTTTTTACCTGTTTCATCTTCAAATTGTTTTAATTGAGAAGTGATATCAATTAACATTTGTTCGAAATCTTCGGCTGTTCTTCCATTCAAAGAAGGGAAAGTTCCACATACACCATTTTTACATGCTTCTACAACTAATTCAGTTCGAGAAACAAGAAACATAGGTGAAGTGATTAAAGGTAAATCTAAACTATTTTTAAATTCTTGTAGGGTCATACTAAAATTTTTTTGATGTGGTATAGGATGCAATATAGTTATAAATTGAGTTATGATTTTCAGAAAAGATTAATTTATTTGCATAAAAAAATCCTGAAATGTTTAATATTTTCAGGATTTTTTATTTGATAAAAGCAGTGTTCGATTAATTTAAATTTAGGATTATTATTTCCTTCACGTTATTTAATTTCAATGCTGAAATTGATTTTGAAAACATTAATAATTTTTCAATCGTTGATTGTTTTGGTTCAAATTTTTCTGAGTAAAATTCAATCATAAAAACTTATTTACTTTAAAAACGTTAAATAGATAAGTTTATTTTTTAATCGATTGTTAAAATAATGTTATTATTTTCGATAACTTTTCTTAAGTTGATAATTGCATAGCGCATTCTTCCTAATGCTGTATTAATACTAACATTTGTTTCTTCCGCAATTTCTTTGAAACTTAATTCTTTGAAGATTCTCAGTTCTAAGACTTCTCTTTGATCACTTGGTAATAAAGTAACAAGGTATCTTAAATCATTTTCAATTTGCTTTTTAATGATTTTGGTTTCGGAACATTCGTCAGAATTTCCAATAAAATCGAAAATATTATATTCGTCATCATATTTACCTATAGTTTCTCTAACAGCAGGCATTTTCTTAATATTTCGAAAATAATCAATAGTTAAATTATGCGCAATACGCATTAGCCAAGGTAAAAATTTTCCTTCTTCATTATATCCGCCACTTTTTAGTGTAAGAATAACTTTTATGAAAGTATCTTGGAAAATATCTTCAGTGATATCTTTGTCTAAAACTTTTGAGAAAATGAAACTATAGATTCTACTTTTATACTTCTCAATTAAAATTTCTAAAGCATATTCATTACCATCAACATAGTCTTTGATTAGCAATGAGTCTTCTTCGTAATTCATAAGGTAGATAATTTGGTTTAGTAAGTAGATTTTTTTATCTATAGGCTTCTTGTTTTTTTATAAGTGATTCAAATATAGTCAAAGTTTGAATCAAAACAAGTGAATTAACATAAAAAGAGGACTGTCTCTTAAAGTGTG
>NZ_DDBA01000005.1:0-6039 GCF_002333005.1 Empedobacter sp. UBA2044 | reverse complement strand
AACTTACAACTCATAACTCGAAAACAGCCCTATAATCTCCTCAAGGGGATAGTTTAACTTCTATTCCTATTCCTTTAAGTCTTATGTCTTATAACTTATCACTCAAAACTCAGAACTTATAACCCGCGTTAGGGATAGTAGTAAAAATCCTTTTGTAGGAATTGGAACTTTCTTACTTGAAATTGAATCTTCTTCTACAAAAGATTGGAACGGATAGTCCGACCGAAGGGAACGCCCAAATTAATTTTTGTTAGGCACTATAAATTATTTGAAATTTATTAATTTATATAGATCATTTATTTTTTTAATAGAATCATTATCTAAATAATATAGGAAAAATAGGTTCTTGTCTATCTCAACAAAACCAGTAATCATATAAGATTTTTCGTTTTTTGATTCAATTAATAAATCAGGTTTATAATCATTGTTAATATCTAGCTCAACCATACCTTTTAAAGCATAAAGCTTTATTCTATCATTTATAATTGAATCGATGGGATTTCCTTTTATATTATAATTTACAATGGGTTTATGTATAAAGAAATCATCTGGAAAGTACATTTCTTCATATTTAGTATTTTCAAAATTATATACATCAGGACTCCGAAAAAATAATATTTTTTTCATCATTCTTTTATTAATTTCGATAATTTCTCCTAAGTTATATATCCTTATGATTGATTTTATTTTATCATCAATTGTTTCAGGATTGTATGTGTAATTTAAATTTACTTGCCTTACTTTATTTGATTTGGAATCGAAATTTACTGTAATATTCTTTAAGTTTTTATCGTCAACAATTGAAAACAAGTGAGAATTAAAAGATTTTAACGATTTAAATTGTGCATTATTTACAGGTGGAACTTTATAATAAAGTTCATTATAAGATTCAAATTGATAATTATTAAAAGTCTTACGAACTAAATATAAAGTATAAGTTGCAGAAAGTACCAATAATATAAAGAATAGAAATATAAATATCTTTTTCATAATTAATTATTATCGAAATATCAATTGTAGTAGCTTTCATAGATGCTTTTACAAGTGTTATCCATTCATATTCATTATCCATAAATATATGAATAAAAAAGAATTACACATACAAAAAAAAGCCCAACCAAAGTTGAGCTTGTATTTATCCAAAATAAAATGAATCGCGATCATTTAGAAAATTGAAATGCTTTCGAGTTTTATCTTGTTCTTCTTTATCAATTTCGAACTGTAAAATTTCGGGATGATTGTTAATTGTTTCCAAATCTTGTCCCAATGTATCAAATAAATGCGAATCGCCTTGATACTCGAGATTATAGCCATCTACGCCAATTCTATTTACACCAGCAATAAAAGCCATATTTTCGATTGCTCGAGCTTTTAGGAGTGAAATCCAAGCTTCTCGACGTGCTTTTGGCCAACTAGCGTTACAAAGTATCAAATCGTAGGGATTTTCCTCAGTATTGCGAATCCAAACTGGAAATCGTAAATCGTAGCAAACAATAGGACGAATTTGCCATCCTTTATAATCTATCGTTACAATTTTATCTCCTGCAGAATATACCCCAGCTTCTTTTCCGTAACTGAACAAATGTTTCTTATCGTAAATATAAATAGAGCCGCTTGGACAGATGAAATAAAATCGGTTATAGTATTTATCGTTTTCATGTGTAGAAATGCTTCCAGCAATCACAGAATTCAATTCTTTGGCTTTGTGTTGCATCCATTCGAAGGTTTCTCCAAAAGGTTTTTGACCAATTTTTTCTACATTCATCGAAAATCCCGAAGCAAACATTTCTGGTAACAATATAATATCAGTTTGATGATTGGCTAATAATTCATTTAAATAAGCGTGATTAGCTTTTGCATCTTCCCAGATTATATCGTATTGTATTAATGATATTTTAAGTTTATTTTGAATCTCCATTGTTAATAAATTTTTGATCTAATTTTGGTTTATTAGATTGGTTGATGATGTAATACATAAAGATAAATATAAAAAAACCAATAAACGAACCACCAACGGTATCAATCGCAAAATGGCGCGATAAGTAGATTCTACTAATTGCGATACTTGGAAAATGAAGTGCAAAAAATAATTGTAACCATCTGTTTTTGGTTAATAAACATAAAGTCATCGAAATTATTGCAGCTGTTAATGAATGTCCTGAAGGAAAAGTTGAAGCCATTTGTATCGCATAATCTTTGACTAGAATAATGTCTATTTTTTTCTGTGTAAAATAATATCCAGGACGTAAAACTTGTTCGAAATAGACATTCTTAAAGAAAACACTAATTGTTGTTGCAACTGCTCCAGAAACTAATAAATAATAAAAATATCTTCGAGTTGTTTTCCAAAATAGATAACCAAGAAGTATAAAAAATAAATAATAGGTTCCGAAATCGGTATAAAAAACAAAGAGTTTATCGAGATAATGATTGCTGTATTGATTGAAATGCAGATGTAATTCGTCGCGACCATAATATTGCGTCATAGCAATTGCAGCAAAATTGTAGATAAAAAAAACGACAAAAAATGGCCAAATTCTTAGAAATAAATCTTTTTGTTGATTCATTTGAGTTGGGTTTTTAAATAACATTTATGATGAGATTCCAAATAAGTCTAGAATGACATTCATTCAAATTTAAGCAAAAAAAAAACTTGACTAAATAGCCAAGTTTTAAAACGTTTTAATATTGTTTAAAAAAATTATTTTACTTTTTCTACGATTGCTTTGAAAGCTTCTGGATTGTTCATCGCTAAGTCAGCTAAAACTTTACGATTTAATTCAATTCCAGCTTTGTGGATAGCTCCCATAAATTTAGAGTAAGACAATCCGTGTAATCTTGCTCCAGCGTTAATTCTTTGAATCCATAACGCACGGAAATTTCTTTTCTTTTGACGTCTATCGCGGTAAGCGTATACTAAACCTTTTTCTACTGCATTTTTAGCAACAGTCCAAACGTTTTTTCTTCTTCCGTAATATCCTTTTGCAAGTTTTAAAACTCTTTTTCTTCTAGCTCTTGACGCAACTGCGTTTACTGATCTTGGCATAATTTTTAATTTTTTTGTAGTGGGCGAGATTGCTCTGCTTTAAGGCCCATCGACAGGGTTAATAATGAATTAATAAACCAAATAAGAACACGTTCTTATTTTAATCTTAATTGTTGTTTTACTGAATGAACATCAGCTTGATCAACTAAACCAGTTTGAGTTAAATTTCTCTTTTGTTTAGTCTCTTTTTTTGTTAGGATGTGGCTTTTAAAAGCGTGTTTTCTTTTAATTTTACCTGTTCCTGTTAATTTGAAACGTTTTTTCGCTCCAGATTTTGTTTTTAATTTTGGCATGATTACAAATATTTAAAATTAAAACGTTTTTTATTTTTTGTAAGATGATAAGAACCTAATTATTTCTTAGGTCCCATCATCATAATCATTCTTTTACCTTCAAGTTTTGGCATTTGTTCTACTTTTCCAACATCTTCCAATTCTTGAGCTAAACGTAACAATAAGATTTCTCCTTGATCTTTAAAGATAATAGAACGTCCTTTGAAGAAAACATACGCTTTCAATTTTGAACCTTCTTCTAAGAAAGATCTTGCGTGACGTCTTTTGAATTCGTAATCATGATCATCTGTTTGAGGACCGAAACGAATTTCTTTCACGACAACTTTCTGCTGTTTAGCTTTAAGTTCTTTTTCTTTTTTCTTTTGTTCGTATAAGAATTTTTTGTACTCTACGACACGACAAACAGGTGGAATGGCTTTTTCACTGATCATTACCAAATCTAAACCTTGTTCTTCTGCAAGTTCTAAAGCTTTAGCTATTGGATATACACCAGGTTCTATACCTTCTCCAACAACGCGTACTTCTTTCGCGTCAATCTTATCATTGATCTTGTGTTGATCTTCCTTAATTACTCTGGCTGGACCTCTGCCGCCTTTTCTTCTAATTGCGATAGTTATTCTGTTTTAAATTATTTTAATTTGATTTGTTCTTTCATGAAGTCGATAAACGCTTGAATCGTCATCTCTCCTAAATCACCTTCTCCGTGTCTTCTTACAGAAACTGTACCGTTTTCTGCTTCTTTTTCACCGATGATTAACATGAAAGGAATTTTACCGATTTCGGCATCACGGATTTTTTTACCAGTTTTCTCGTTTCTACTGTCAATCAGTCCGTTAATTTCTTCTTCGGCCAGCAAATTTAATACTTTTTCTCCATATTCCACATATTTTTCGCTAATTGGTAAAATTGTGAATAAATCTGGTGTTAACCAAAGTGGTAAATTCCCTGCTGTATTTTCTAACAAAATGGCAATGAAACGTTCCATAGAGCCGAATGGCGCACGGTGAATCATTACTGGTCTGTGTTTTTCGTTGTCTGCTCCAGTGTAAGTTAAATCAAAACGATCTGGTAAATTATAATCCACTTGGATTGTTCCTAATTGCCATTGACGTCCTAATGCATCTTTCACCATAAAGTCTAACTTAGGTCCATAGAATGCAGCTTCGCCATATTCTACAACTGTTGGTAAACCTTTTTCTGCTGATGCTGTGATAATTGCTTGTTCAGCTTTTTCCCAGTTTTCGTCAGATCCGATGTATTTTTCTTTATTCTCTGGATCTCTTAATGAGATTTGAGCCGAATAATTATCAAATCCAAGATTTGTAAATACATATAATACTAAATCAATTACTTTTTTGAATTCTTCTAATAATTGATCTGGTGTACAGAATAAGTGAGCATCATCTTGAGTAAATCCACGAACACGCGTTAAACCGTGTAATTCTCCTGATTGTTCGTAACGATAAACTGTACCAAACTCTGCATAACGTTTTGGTAAATCGCGGTACGACCATTGAGATGTTTTGTAAATCTCACAATGATGTGGACAGTTCATTGGTTTTAACAAGAATTCTTCTCCTTCGTTTGGCGTTTTAATTGGCTGAAAACTATCTGCACCATATTTTGCATAGTGACCAGAAGTTACATACAATTCTTTTTGACCAATGTGTGGAGAAATTACCATTTCGTAACCCATTTTTTGTTGCTCTTTCAATAAGAAGTTTTCTAATTTTCTTCTCAAAGCAGCTCCTTTTGGTAACCAAAGTGGTAAACCTGCACCAACTTTTTCAGAGAAAGCAAATAAACCTAATTCTTTCCCTAATTTACGGTGATCACGTTTTTTTGCTTCTTCTAATAACTCAAGATATTCTGTTAAATCTTTTTGTTTTGTGAATGTAATACCATAAACACGAGTCAACATCTTGTTTTTCTCATCTCCACGCCAATAAGCTCCCGCAACATTCAAGATTTTTGCAGCTTTCACAATTCCAGTGTTTGGAATGTGTCCACCACGACATAAATCTGTAAAATTATCGTGTGTACAGAATGTAATATCTCCATCTTGTAGATTAGAGATTAATTCTGTTTTGTATTCATTGTCTTTGTATGTCTCTAATGCTTCTGCTTTTGAAACTGAATATAATTTGAATTCAGCTTTTTTCTTTGCATTCTCTAACATTGCTTTTTCTACTTTCGCAAAATCAGCTTCTGTAAATTTATCCTCACCAAAATCAACATCGTAATAGAAACCTTTGTCAATCGCAGGTCCAATAGTTAATTTAGCATTTGGATAAAACTCTAAAATAGCTTGCGCTAATAAGTGAGCAGATGAATGCCAAAAAGCTTTTTTACCCATTTCATCATTCCAGGTTAACAATTTGATCGTTGCATCTGTGGTGATTGGGGTTGTTGTTTCAACTTGTTGATCGTTTACTATAGCCGAAATTACATTACGTGCTAAACCTTCACTAATGCTTAGCGCCACGTCCATAGGAGTTACGCCACTCTCATACTGTCTTACACTTCCATCTGGAAGAGAAATGTTTATCATCTTACTTTTAGAATTTGTACTAGGATGCAAAATTACGAATTTTCTGTAAGTTGACGAAATTTTTAAAGGGTTGATTTTGTTTGATTATTGATTATTTAGAATATTTTAAATATTAACTAGATGTCATACTGAAACGAGTTCCTTTAGAT